>CAYSZN010000244.1:0-6179 GCA_964435425.1 uncultured Akkermansia sp.
GTTCACCCAACTGCCGATGGCAGGCTTCCCCGCCCGCAGCAGGGGTAGAACGGTTGATTCGAAGGCTTTGGATTTCGAGGACATGGTCGGAGGCGGAAAAATCTGGATGGGATGGGATGATCTCCGTGGGCTTGCGCGGGGAAGAGGGTCAGTCGCGACGCAGAAGACGGTTGACTTCCTTCTCGACCAGCGCCCGTCCCACTGGGACGCGGAATGCCATCAATGAGGTCGGCAACATGTCATCGAAAGGAAGCGAGGGATAGGGGAAAATGCGGAACCAGGGAAGCCCGCCGCCGGCGAGGGGCTCGGGGTGCCACTGGCAGACCCAGACCTGGTAGCCGGCCTCCTCCAGCCATCCGGCAGAGGAGCGCATCGCCTCCGCGCTGTCAAGCGCTCCGCGGGCGCACAGGAGAGCCGGCGGGCGCGACGCATCGGCATCCGAGAGCACCGTCTCCAGTTCCTTCCGATCCGAAATCTTGACCTCGGCCCCGGAGGAAATGCCGCCGAGACGCCGCAACAGCGCCGCATCGTCGAGGCGCAGATGCGCTTCGGGCGGAGCTCCCGGAGAAATGCCGCCGGCGTCGAGGGAAACCCACGAGGCATCCCGCCTGTCCTGGCGCGCCCCGCCTCCTTTTCCGACCAGAAGCGACACGCCCCGCTTCGCCAAGCGGCGTCCCTCGCGGACCCAGCGCTGGCACCAGGCCAGATACCTCCACAGAGACTGCTTCAGTCCCAGAGGCATCGCTTCGGCCAGCTTCTTCCTGGCAAGGACGAGCCTGCTCCGGGACGGGGCGGAGGATCCCGCCGCCGCACTGCGAAAAAGAGCCTGTTCACATAGATAGGTCGCCGCCCTTTCCTCGGAGAGCTCGGCGGGAGACGCTTCGAGAACCGCACGGACAAAGTTCTCGACCCGGTTCTCCTCGCACCAAGCCTTCATCGGAGCGGCCCCCTGCAAGGCCGCCACCTGTTCCGGAGCGGCGGCGATTTTCGCAAAGACCTCCCGCAGCCCGTCGGAATCCCAGGAGTCCGCCAGCCAGCCGCCACCGCTCTTCGAAACCTGAAGCCCCAGCCACGAATCCGACACCGCGACCACCGGCTTGCCCAGCGAGAACGCCTCGGCGAGGATCGAGGAGGTCCGGTAGTGGAACGCTTCGGGGCTGTAGGGAAGGAGCACGATATCGGCCCCGGCGAGCAGCTCCGCATACTCCTCCACCGAGAGCACCCCGCGCACCCAGGAGAGGTTCCGCTTCTTGAAGTTGGCGCTGCCCCGCGCAGGCTGCAGGCGGACCACAAAATCGAAGACATCCGAGAACTCCTCGGCATGGCGGAAGAGGAAGCGCGACAGCACGTCGAAGCCCCGGATCTCCTCGGACTGCGACGGATAGACCACGCGGATCCTCCCTCCGGCGGCACGGGCCGCGTCCCGCGCGCCTTCCACACCTCCCTCGGGGAAGCTCTGGCTCGGGCACATCGGCAGCAAGGAAAGCCCCAGGCCCGCCGCCCTGCGAATGTCGCCGACCAAGGGCGAGGAGTCGCAGACGAGGGCCAGATCCCCGAAACCCGAGGCCCGCTCCGCCAACTGCGCCAGCGAGTGGAAGACGGCATCTCCCGACGAGCCCGAGCGGACTCCTTCGAAGAAGCCGGAAAAGAGATTGAAGACGAAGCGCCGGCAGCGGAAGCGCTTCGTTTCCCACCTTCGAATGAAGGCGGGCAGCAGGGCGGGATGCCCCAGATAGAAAAAGACCGTCGCCTCCTCGAGCGAGGAAGCACCGTCGAGCAGCTCCAGGCCCGAGAACAGCTCCGCCACAAAGGATTCGGCCAAGGCCTGCCTCTCCTTGCCCGTCCGGCGGTGCACCTGCCAGATCTTTGTCTCGAAGACCGGGAGAGCGAAGCGCCCGCTCAGCTCCTCCTCCAATCCCGCATCGCCGAGGCTCACGAAGCCGGCCCCATCGGGACAGACGACCTCGCGGATCGCGAGATCCTGATAGAGCGCATGCCCCAGCCCACCTCGCAGACTCGGGTTCACCGACACGAAGCGGAGTCCCGACAAGGCGGTCCGGTCCAACTGCCGCACCCTCGTCCGCATGCGGCGCTCGCCCTCGGAAAGCAATGCATTCGCCGTGTCCTCGTCCACCGCCTTCGCCAGCTCCGCTCCCACAGCCCGCTTCGCCAGGGCCGGAATGCAGGAGGGCGCGACGCTCGCCACCTCGATTCCCGAGCGCTCCAGATCGCCGAAGAAACGCTCCAACTGCCGGCAGTGGGTGAGGTAGTAGTCGTTGTAGTCGATCGCGAAGAACCCGGGATGGACCTCCTGGATGTTCCGCATGCGGTCGTTGATCTGCGCCGCAGTCGAATGCCCCCAGAAGTAGCCGTCGTCGGCGAGACGCCGGCCGTCGCACCCCAGGATCTCCAGACGCCGCGAAAAGCAGGCCGCGAAGGGAACCATCAGCAGCGTGAGGATGTTCTTCGTCGCCTTCACCACCAGCTCCCGATCGAGCTGCCAGTGAAAGTCCTTCCGCGCTCCATCGAGGGGCACGAAGACGGTCCGCTCCACGAGCTCCGGAAAGCAGTGGCTGAAGAGGAAGCAGTACTTCTCGCTCACCGCGATGCGGAAATCGTACTCGGAGGCCGCCGCGCGGAGGCGCGCCCGGAACTCGGAGGCATAGCGCGAAGGGCCGAAATGGAAGATCGGATCCCCGAAGACGACCAAGGAGGGGCGCGCCCTGTCCATGAATTCCCGATCAATCACCGCGCTGTTGCAGGTCACCACGAAGGCCCCGTCGAAGTCGTCGATCCCGGCATGCCGCTCGAAGGACGGCCCCGTGGCAACGAGATAGCTCTTCGAGAAGCCTCCCCATGCCTCGGACCACTCCCAGAGACGGCGGCGGCTCGCGCTGCGGATTGCCTTGATCTCCCTCCGTCTCGCGTAGTGGACGAGGCGGGTTGCGTCGTTGCCCTCCGTCGCCTCGAAACGGCTGAAGACAAACGCCCCCGGACCCGCCGCCGCCTTCGCCGCCTCGTCCCGGACCAGAACGAGCCCGGCTCCGGACCGCCCTCCCCTCGGCTTGACGAAACGCAGATTCCCGCAGAGCGCCTCAAGCCCGTCCGAAAGGGCTTCCGGGACCTCGACCCGGGAAGGCGGCTCGAAATCCATCTCGACCTCGACCGTCTCCCCGGCCGAAGCCCACGCCAGGCGGGCGAGGACATCGTGGATGCCATCCCGCTCGATCAGCGGGCGGTCGATGCGGACGCGAACCGGTTGCTGCGAACTCATGTGGGACAGGACGCCAAAGACCATCGATGCTCGCTTCCCGGTTACGCGTTCCGGGAAACGATCCTGCGCAGATCGTAGGATTCCCCGAAACTGCCGTCGAACCGATAGCCGCCCAACAGCACGTCCTCGGCATAGTGCCTCGCCACGAGCTCAATCTGCCTGTCGTTCTCGAAGTACTTCCGATAGTCCCGGTCGCGCTCGGTGGCGCCCTGCACCGGCGGAACGTCCAAATCGCAACCGAGCCTGGCCGCGATCTCCCGGATCGCGTCCGGGAGGCATTCCATGCGGAACACCCGTTCGACGACGACCCCCTGCTTGTCCCTCAGCCAGTGGGACTGCGGGAAATACAGGGCCTTCTCCAGATAGTCCTCCCACGACAGATGGATCATCGACTGATGGTAGTCCATGTGCTTTTCCGAGACATTGACGAGCATGGCGGGATTTGCCGCCCTCTCATGCTCGAACTTGTAGCGCGAAACGGTTCTGTCCCACGGATTCCTGACAAACCCGAACCAGAAGAACCCGTCCGGATCCAGCCCCACCTTGCGCATCTTTCTCCGCACGTCGACAGGATTGTGAAATCCAATGTTCCCGCTCTTCGCACGGCTGTTCTTGAACACCGAGTCCATCACCGCCTCGTCGATGAAGGGCTCGAACAAGCTCCGCAATGCGCGCGACGCCACCTTTGGAACAGCGCAGTAAACAAACCTATGGCTGGTTGAAATCACCATCTCCTCGTCCTTTCAGATTGTCCTTTGGTTGCAAAAAATCCAATTCCCGGCAAGTCCATGCACCTCGCCGGCATTTCGGGAAGCTCAATCGGCCAACGGCGAAAACGCCCATTCTGGAAGCTCGCGCCGAAGGCGGTCCACATCCTCTTCGCCCAGATGGTTCTTCCAATCGCCGATCACCCCTTTCCTCAGGTGGCTGGACTGCGTCCTTGCCTTCCATGTGTCGAACCGGGTTGCCTCGTAAACGCTCTCGATCTTGGCAGGGGCGACCTCGATCCCAATGAATTCGCCTATCGCCCTAATCTCGTTCAGGCCATCGACATGCAGGCGCTCGTAGGAAGCGACATGAAGGTTCGGCACGTTTCCAGACCAGAGGGAATTGTACTTGCAGACCTTCTTCGCCACCTTGACTCCACGGCTTTTGAAAAAGCTGCCGAACTCCTCCTCCGCCCCCCCTACCCGACGATAGTGGTAGTAGGCGGAGACGACGACATCCCGGATGTCCCGTGTGATGTTCAAGACACGCACGCAATCCGAAAATTCCTCCGTCAGGAGCCTCTTGCTCGCCGGATCCCCCAAATGGTTCTTGCTCACGTAGATGTCCGTCGAATCGCGGAATTCCTCGATGAACCCGCGGAGCTTTTCTGGATCGATCGAAGGATTGTTCCACTTCGAATTCCTCCATCTCTCATCGATCTGCTGCGGCGAAGTGAGCCGACGAACAATGTTCAGCAGCCAGCTAGATCCGCTCTTAAAGGCACCATTGCATATCACGATCATAGTATTCGATAATTATGTATGTCGACTCTTCTTTAAAGACTCCAATTCGCCCCCCGACGGAGACAAGCGATCCCACCACCAAAACGTCGTGTCATCGCCGCGCTTTCAGCGATGGGGCCACGCCATCCGCGAGAGAGCTCACGACCTTGCTCTTCAAGGGCGCGATCCAGGAAGGACATTCTTCGGACTCAATCTCGGCACGCGCCCGCTTCGCCCATCGATGCAAGTGCTGGTCGGCCTCCGAGCGGAGCGCCCTCCGCTGCCGCCACGGAAAGGCCTTCGAAAAGAGCACCCCCGCCCATCCTTTCCGTTTCACGACTTGGAAAGCCGGGAGTCCGAACTGCCGCATTGCCTCGACAAGCCCAAGCGACGAGAAGAGGGTCACGTGGACATCGTTGTCGAAAAACGGGCTTCCTGCGTCATGTTCGCACCCTTCCTCCAGATAGCGCCAGCTTCTGGGATTGAACATAGGGACCGAGATGAAGACCGCCGCTCTGCGCCGGACCGCATAGCTCGCCATTTCCGCGAGCAAAGGGCGCGGCTCCGCGATATGCTCGAGACAAGAGATGCTGACCACAAGGTCCGCGGCATCCGGGCGCGAGGCATTCCATTCACCTGCGTTCATCTTCAAGCCGAAATGCTCATTTCCCCAGGCGATGGCCTCTTCGTTGACATCGTATCCCTCGACCGCCAGGCCATATTCCTCCTTCGCCACGGACAGGAAGGTGCCTATGCCGCAGCCGACTTCGAGAACGCTTCTCATTCCGGGCAGAAGTCTGCGAAGATCGCCGAGCAGCCCTTGCGCAAGCTCGCGGTTCCGTTCGATCTGGCGGCGGTTCCACTCCAGATCCGAAAGAAGTGCCGCGCGGTCCTCCCGATAGTCGCTTTCCACTGCGAGCGAAAGGCAGCTTGTGCAAAAACGGGTCAAGCGAAGGCACCCGGTACGCTGTCCGACAAGCCTCCGCACTGGGTGGCTCGTCTCCTGTCCGCATACCCGGCAGGCAAGGATAGGCACTTTTCCAGAATCCATTCAAGCAATCCTCCCGTTAGCACCCGTCCCGTCCCCGTCAATCCTTTTCGTTCGCTCCGATACGACCGGTCTTCAAAGCCCATGCGCCCATCGGCAATCCGCACGACGGACGCCCGGCGGCGCCGGCCGGTCATTCCGGCTTTCTTTCAACGGCCCCCTGGATATCGACAGGAGGAAAAAGATACTTCCGAAAAATCCGAGGAATCCGTGCCCTCATCGCACCGACATAGGCCTTGTAGCCTCCCAGCTCCCGCCGGCAGTCCTTCAGCTCCTGCTTGATCCGCCTCCATTCCTCCACCTTCGTCCTTAGTTCCCTGGTCGTCTCCTCCACTACGGAGCGCTCTTTCTGCAACAGGTCCAGCAA
>CAYSZN010000245.1:0-6177 GCA_964435425.1 uncultured Akkermansia sp.
CCTCCGGAGAGGCCTTGAGAAGGAGCCTGCCGCCCTCGATCCTGCCGACGAGACCGGGCAGGAGACGACCGACCGATCCGGGGTCGCGGCCTTTCTGCGACTGGTGGAGCACGACGTCGCCGATGTCGGGGTCGGGCCGACTCATCGTGGCGATGCGCCCCTGGCAGGACCAGGCCCGGGCGAGGGGGAGGCCGAGCCGCGTTTCGAGATCCTCGATCCGGGAGGGCTCGGCGGGGCCGAAGACGATCCCCCATTTCGCCGGACGCAGGGCGGAGGCGTCGCCGATGCTCTCGAAGAAAGGCAAGTCGCCGGAGAGGTGCGAGATCTCCTGCTCGGCGAGGGCGCGTCCGAGGGATTCCGAATCGCTGCGCTGCGAGAGCGACCGGGAGACCGCCCATCCGCGTCCGAGGACGGCGCCCCAGCAGCCGAGGACGAGGCCTTCGGGTCGGGCGAGGGAGTCCTCGGTAAAGACGGAGTCGCCTCTCCGCAGGAAGTTCGCGGCATAGACTCGCCGGGTGTCGCGATGGAGCTCGCGGGCGCTCAGCAGCACCGGTGCCTTGCCGGGATGCGGCACCAGGCCGACGGCCTCGCGGTCGGGATCGCGGTGGTGCAGGTCGAGGCGCCAGCAGGTCAGCCAGGCGGGCTCGAGGGCGGCGCGGACGCGCTCGAAGAGGCCCATCGGCGAGCCTGGCGGCGAGAGGACGGACTTCATGTCGATGAAGACGCCTTCGTCGCCCTGCCAGAAATCCATCAGGTGCGGCATGAAGGCCCGCGAGGTGATAACGGTGCGGATGCCGAGCGGAACGACGCTCCTGGCGCTGGCCTCGAGCTCGTGCTGGTCGATGGTGAAGGGCAGGTTCACCGGCGTCTTCCCGGCGAGGACGAGGCCGAGATGGATGATCGAGGGCAGCGGCCCGGAGGGGAGGAGAATGCCGATGCGCTCGCCTTTCTCCGGCTGGGCCATCCAGCGGCGCGCGATGGAGACGGCGAGGGCGAGGGTCTGGGCGCGGGTCCACTGGCGCGGACCGTCCTTGCCGTATTCGGCGAAGAGGACCTGGCCGCGCCGCCGCTTCAGGGCGTGCACGGCGGCGACCTCGAGAGGCCTCGCGAAGTCGCGGCGCTGGGCGAAGGCGACGCCCGACTGCTCCCACACGGCGAGGCGCACGGAATCGGTCGTGGCTTCCGCGGGCGGGATCGGTGGGCCGTAGGCGACCTGGAGCGGACAGACGAGCGACTGGGGACGCTTCCTGAAATAGCGGTCCCGCTCGAAGGAGAAGATCGACTCGAAGAGCCCGTCCATGTAGACCGGAACGACGGGGCAACCGGCCTTCCGCACGATGAGCTCGAAGCCCTTCTTGAACTCCGTCGTCACGCCGAGCCGGGTCAGGCCCCCTTCGGGGAACAGGCAGACGACGTCGCCCGCTTCCAGTGCCTCGACGGTCCGGACGATGGCCTCCTTCGCCTTTTCCGGGCGGATCGGGATGGCTCCGAAGAGATCCAGGAACCAGGCGATCGCCTTCACCCTCGTGTAGTCCTCCAGCACTACGAAGCGCACCGGGCGCGGGCTGGAGAGGTAGATCACGAAGGAGTCGATGTAGCTGACATGGTTGCTCAGGAGCAGGACGCCGCCCTCGCGGGGAACGTTCTCCGTCCCGATCCGCCGGATCCGGTAGAGGAACCAGACGAGGGGCGAGAAGGCGCAGCGGAAGAGGGTTCGCACGAGGGACTTCATGCGGACGGATCGCGCTTCCCGCGCAGGTAGCTGGTGGTCCAGAAGGCACCGCCCGCCATCGCGAGAGCGAGGACAAGGGTCTGCACAGCGGCGGAGAGCTTGAGGGAGTCGAGGCTGCTGCACACCGCGATGGCGGCGATCCCGGCGAAGGCGTTGATCAGGTTGGATGCGGAGATGATCCGTCCCCGCTCGTCCTCGGGGGCGAGATCCTGCAATCTTGCCGAGAGCGGCACGACGAAGAAGCCCGAGGCGAAGCCCACCGCCGCCGCGCTCGCCTTGAAGGCCCAGGAGGACGCATCCGCGAAGGACCAGGCGGCAGGGTCGAAGAGGGCGATGCCGAGCAGGGCCGCGGCCATGCCGAAGCCCCCGAGCGGGATCAGGCGCAGGCGGATGCGGGAGCGGCTCAGGATCGACACCGCCGTGCTGCCCACCGCGAGGCCGAGCCCCACGAAGAGCATCATCAGCGAGGTTGCGCTGGCGGCCCCGCCCTTCTGCGTGTCGGGGAAAAGCTCCAGGCCGAAGGAGACGAAGACCAGCCCGACAAAATTCGCGATGAACCAGTAGAGCCCGATCTGCGCGGCGACGACGCGGATCGCCGGGCGTCGCCAGAGCGAGCGCAGATCGCTGAAGTGGCTCCACCAGATGCTGGGGGAGAACCTCTCGCCCGGATGCGAGGGCACCGGCTGGATCGCCAGCACCGCCGCCAGAGGCAGCAGGCAGGCCGCGCCCGCGATCACCGTCGGCCACATCGCCGCCCTCCACGCGCTGTCCGCCGACACGCCGTTCGCCTCGTTGTACCAGGCGAGGAGATGGTCGAAGGACCATCCGCCCAGCCCGATGCCGCCGAGGATGCCGATCATCGTCAGCATCTGCATCAGGCCGTTGGCAAAGCCGAGGCGGGAGGAGCCGACCAGCTCCTTCAGGATGCCCTGCTTCGCCGGGGAGAAGATCGTCGATTGCAGCGCGAGGAGGAAATATCCGAAGACCGCCAGCAGCACCTGCCGCTGCAGCAGGGCCACGAGGATCAGGACGAAGACGGCGAGCTGCAGCAGCAGCGCCCCGACGAGGACCTGCTTCTTGGAGAAACGGTCGGAGAGCCAGCCCGAGACCGGGGCCGCGAGGATGAAGGGCAGCGGGATCAGCGCGGTCAGGATGAACTGGATCTTCTCCCCGAGGTCGATGCCGAAGGCCGTCACCCCACGCGCGGCGGCGAGCCCCAGCCCGATCAGCACCATCTTCACGAAGTTGTCGTTGAAGGCGTTCTGGGTCTGGACGAACAGCACCGCCGCCAGCGAAATCCACGATTTCCTGGAAATGGCGGTAGAGGGAGGCGTCTCGGTCATGGCGGGAAGTATACTCCCCTGCGCAACTTCGTAGAGGAATTCGTTGGGATTTCCCGCTTGGCCGGGGATTCCGCCCCGGACCCGCCGCCATGGGCGCGGTTCGCGGACATTCCTCAACCGGCCTCCGTCCCCTCTCTGCGGGGCACGCGGTAGAGCCCCAGCACCTGCCGCAGCATCGCGAGCCGTCCCGACCACTTTCCTCCGTAGGACCGGGGGGGCGTCATCGTTCTCCAGCCGTGCGCCTCGCCGATGGCGGCGAGCTTCGCTCCCGGATGGATCATCACGGCGTGCTCGGCCAGTTCGAGCAAAGGCAGGTCGGCGGAGCTGTCGGAGTAGGACCACGAATCCGCCAGCACCTCCGGTTCGTCCGGAATGAGTCCGAGGGCCCGCATCGCGACGATTTTCTCGCCGTGCTTGTTGTTCGGCCCGCTGATCGCGGGGAGGAAGGGCATTTGCTCCGGCAGCTCCACCTTCGTCCCGACGACATGGTCGAAGCCGAGGCGCTCCGCGATGCCGCGCAGGTAGAGTTCGGGGCTGGCGCTGTTGAGGACGAGCGTCCGTCCCTCCGAGCGATGCCGCTCCACCTCCGCGACGACTTCGGGATAGAGTTCGGCGGCGAAATCCGTCTCGAGAAAGTGGGCCACATGCGCCTCCAGCGCCTCGCGCGGCATCCCCACGAGGTAGCCGAGGAAGAGGCGTTTCATCGTCCGCAGGCTCAGAATCCGCAGCGCCGCGAGAGGCACGCAGGGCAGGAACCAGAGCAGCCAGACTCGCCTCCAGCCCTCGCGTCGCAGCACATGGTTGCAGAAGAGCGCCTGAGTGTCGTGCGGCAGCAGGGTGTGGTCGAGATCGAAGAAGGCGTAGCCCTTGGCCATGCCGCTATCCTAGCGCGGCGGGATTCGTTCCGCCACTGCAGCGGCATAAAATGAGGGGCTCATGCGACCGCATGGATTCCATTCCCTCACCCCAGAAACTTCCCCGGATTCAAAATCCCCTTCGGATCGAGCGCTTCCTTCAGCCTGCGGTGGACTTCGACGGAAACGGGCGAGATGGCGTCCGCGAACCACCGCTTCTTCGCCAGTCCGACGCCGTGCTCGCCGGTGATCTGGCCGTCGTTGGCGATGATCCATTTGAAGAGCAGGTCGAGGGCGGCGTCGGCCTTGGCCTGTTCGGCGGGGTCGGTCTCGTAGTCCTTCACCATCAGGTTGGTGTGGATGTTGCCGTCGCCGGCGTGGCCGAAGCAGGCCACGGGGATGCCGGTGTCCTTCTCCAACTGGCGGGCGAAGCGGACGAGATCGACGAGCTTCGAGCGCGGCACGACGATGTCCTCGTTCAGCTTGATCAGTCCGGTGGCGCGGAGGGAGTAGGAGAACTCGCGGCGCAGCCTCCAGATGGTCTCGCAGGACTCGGGATCGCGGGCTTCCTCGACGGAGACGGCCCCGAGGGAATCGACGAGCTCGCGCAGCCGGGCGAGGTCCTCCAGGATGGTCTCGCGCCGCCCGTCCAGCTCGACGATGAGGTGGGCGTCGCCGTCGGGCAGCATCTCGGGCCCGAGATAGTCGCGGGCCGCCTGAAGGGTGAAGCCGTCGGTGATTTCGAGGCCGGAGGGTTGCCAGCCGTTGTTCAGGATTGCCTGCACCGCCTCCGCGGCGGTTTCGAAATCGGAAAAGGTCGCGGTGAGCATGGCCCGCGCCTCGGGGTGGGGGATGAGCCGCAGGGTCGCCTTCGTGATCACGCCGAGGAGGCCCTCGGACCCGACGAACATGCCGATGAGGTCGAGCCCGGTCTTGTTCTTGTGGCAGCGCCCGCCGGTTTCGAGGATCTGTCCGTCGGGCAGGACGACTTCGAGCCCGAGCACGTAGTGGCGGGTGACGCCGTATTTCACGCAGCGCGGACCGCCGGCGTTCGTCGCAAGGGTGCCGCCGACGGAGCATTCCTTGAGGCTGGCCGGATCGGGCGGGTAGTACCAGCCGACGCGCCGCGCCGCCTCCTGCAGATCGTCGAGGATCAGTCCCGGCTCGACCACGGCGACGCCGTCGGCGGGGTTGAGCTCGAGGAGGCGGTCCATCTTCCGCACGGAGAGGAGGATGCCGCCCTTCACCGGGACACAGCCGCCCACGTAGCCGACGCCCGCACCGCGCGTGGTGACGGGGATGCCGTGCCCGTGCGCGTAGCGCAGCGTCGCCACGACGTCGTCGCGGCAGGTCGCCTGGACCACGGCGTCGGGCAGGGCGGCGGCGTGCCACCGGTCCATGCCGAACTCGCGGCGCACCGTCTCCGCCGTGGAGATCTTCGCCTCGCCGACCGCTTCGACCAGACCTGTCAGCCAAGCCGGGGCCGTTTCCGTGTTCACCATGTCGTCAACCAAGCCCATGCTTTCGGGAGGAAGACGATAGCGCCGACCACGGCCGCCGCAACCGCCGCGATGAGCACGCCGCCCGCTGCCGCGTCCTTCGCCATGCCGACGCCGCGGTCGGCCTCGGGATGGACGGCGTCGGCGAGATATTCGAGGGCGGTGTTGAAGACCTCGGCCATGAAGACCAGTCCGGCGCTCAGCACGACGGCGAGCCATTCTCCCGCGCTGATCTGGAAGATGAACCCCGCCGCTACGACGATCAGGGCGATGGCCGCATGGATGCGGAAATTCCACTCCGTCCGCAGCACCGTGACGAAGCCGCGTCCGGCATCGACGAAGCTCTGCATCCCGCGATAACGACCGGCTCCGCTTCTCATAAATCGCTTGGCTCGATGGAAAATTCTGATACACCTAGGGACTCATCCACACACCATCCGATTCCGAACAATGACCAAGAAATCCACGAAACAGTCCGCTCCAAAAGCTTCCTCTCCGAAAGGGCGCATCGGTTTTGTCGGCGTTGGCCGAATGGGCGCGAACATGGCCCGCCGTCTCCACGATCTCAAATACAAAGTCACCGCCGTCTACGACGTGAACGCCGAGGCCGCCGAGGCCCTCGCGGAGGAGCTCGGCGCGACCGCCTGCAAGAAGCTCGCCGACGTGACCGCGCAGTCCGACATCGTCTTCACCGTCGTGACCAACGACGCCGCGATGAAGAAGATCTTCCTCGGCAAGGGCGACAGCCT
>CAYSZN010000246.1:0-6173 GCA_964435425.1 uncultured Akkermansia sp.
TCGATGTGCCCGTCTCCTGGTGCCGCGAGGTCGGCGAGGGCCGTCTCTTCTTCACTAACCTCGGTCACAACGACCTCACCTTCGCCAATCCCGCTGCGCTCCAGCACATTCTCGACGGCATCCAGTTTGCCGTGAAGGATCTCGACGCCGACGCGACGCCTTCCGGGAGCGTGAAGGTGGAAGTCGCGACCGCGCCGGAGCAGCCGTGAACTGACCCTGTCGGATCCGCTGGGGACATCCTGTCTGAACGATGCTCCATTCAACCACTGCCAGAAATGTAGCATGGGCTTCCAGCCCATGTATCGCGGGAGGAGTCATGGCAGGCCATGCCTTCTTGATTCGTGTGCATCTGTGTCCATTCGTGGTCCAGGCCTTCCTCAAGCCCCGCTCGACATCCACTTGCAGAAAATTGATTTGAACCACGAATGAACACGGATACACACGAATTTCCCGTCCATGTCTGCCGTTCTGTCAGGGAGCGTTGAACACCCTCCCATCCCATTCCATCGATCCTAACCATGCTCCAAGACCGCCTCCGTTTCGCCGAAGCCACCGCCCGCGAGGCCGTTGCCTTGACCTTGGTGTATTTCCTCGCCGACGCCGTGTGGTCCACCATGGCGGGAGGTTCGCTTTCGATGTTCGGAAGAAAATGAAGCTTTTCCTCACAGGATCGTTGATGCTGATGGTGGGGCCGTTTCTCAGGCTTCCCGAGGCGGTCCTCAGGATGATGTTTTTATCCGAGCACTACGGCTCATTTTGGAATGCGTTGAAAAATGACTGGTTTTTTAGTGCTGGCTGGTTTGAATACATCAGAACTCCTTTGGGGCTCTGGTACAATCTCTTCTTGCTCGGATGGACGTTGTGCGCCTTGGCATTCATTGCGTTGGCTTTCTGCTCCTGCATCTCGAAAGCCAGAAACCCAAGGAGGAAATCAACGAAATAAGCCACCAAGCGGGCGCAGGCGGTCTTGGACGATGAATGAACCCAAAAACACAAAGCGGAATGTCATCCCGATTCGTGTGCATCCGTGTCCATCCGTGGTCCAAACCTTCCTCAAGCCTCGCTCGACATCCACTTGCAGAAAATTGATTTGAACCACGGATGAACACAGATGCACACGAATTTTTCGCCCATGTCTGTCGTTCTGTCAGGGAGCGTTGAAGACGCTCCCATCCCATTCCCTCGATCCTAACCATGCTCCAAGACTACCTCCGTTTCGCCGAAGCCACCGCCCGCGAGGCTGGCGAGCTGACGCTGAAGTATTTCCTCACCGACGCCGCGCGGCCCGAGTTCAAGGCGGACGACACGCCCGTGACCGTGGCCGACCGCGAGGCCGAGGAGCTGATCCGCCGCCGCATTGGCGAATCCTTTCCCGGCCACGAGATCGTGGGCGAGGAGTTCGGCGAGTCGGCGGGCGGCTCGGAGTTCCGCTGGCTCATCGATCCCATCGACGGCACGAAGTCCTTCACCCACGGCGTGCCGCTCTATGGCGTGCTCCTCGCGCTCGAGATCGCGGGGAAAGTCGAGGTCGGCTGCGCGCATTTCCCCGCCTTGAACGAGACGATCTCCGCCGCGACCGGCTGCGGGGCCTGGTGGAACGGTAAGCCCGCCCGCGTCTCCGAGGTCGCCTCGCTCGACCGCGCCGTCTGCGCCCACATCGACACGGCCTATTTCGGAAAGAACGGCAAGGGCGAGCCGTGGGAG
Organism: uncultured Akkermansia sp.; assembly: GCA_964435425.1. Lineage (GTDB taxonomy): Bacteria > Verrucomicrobiota > Verrucomicrobiia > Verrucomicrobiales > DEV007 > Arctic95D-9. The sequence continues at coordinate 1,705 of CAYSZN010000246.1, forward strand.
CGCCTGCAAAAAGCGGTCTACTACAACGCTGGCTGGTGCGACGCCTACGGCTACCTCCTCGTCGCGACGGGCCGGGCCGAGATCATGGTCGATCCGGTGATGGCGGTGTGGGACTGCGGACCGTTCCCGCCGATCCTGAAGGAGGCGGGAGGCTATTTTGGCGATTGGTCAGGGAACGAGGGCCGCATCGACGGCGGCGAGGCGCTGGCGACGAACGCGGCGCTGCGGACCCAGGTGGTGGCGGTGTTGAAAGGATAGGAGCGATGAGTTTTGGACCACGGATGAACACGGATGAACGCCGATTCGGATGCGCTGGCCGGAAGATCCGTGTCCATTCGCGTTCATCCGTGGTCAAACCTCTCCTCCTGTTGGCGCTTCTGCTAGTCTCGGCCGCCCAATCCCGCGACTGGATCGTCAATCCCGAGACCGGGGCCGACACGAACGAGGGCACGGTCGCCTCGCCCCTCGCCACCGCCCAGGCTGCGGTGGACAGTGCCGGTCCCGACGACCGCGTCGTCCTCCATCCCGCCGGAGCTGTCTATCATCAGAGCATCGATCTCAGCAAGGCCCCGACCGGGCTCGTCCTCGACGGGAACGGCGTGACGCTCGACGGTGCAGGCAAGCGCGAGCACGGAGTTGTCGCGGTGGGGAACATCTGCTGGAACGTGAAAGTCTTCAACCTCTCCGCGAGGAACCATCGCCACTACGGCTTTCTCGTCGGAGGACACAGCCTGGGATTTCAGTTCTTCGGCATTTCGTCGGCGAACAGTGGGAAAGCGGAGTTTGTGGTGCGGGACTGGGCGGAATGCTGGATCCAAGGCGGGAATTTCGCAAGCAAGCCCGGTGGCCGCAGCTTCCTCGCGCAGGACGCGGTGGCGTCCTACCATACCGACGGACGGTTCGATGGCATGGTCTTCCTCGAAGGCGGTCGTCATAGCCTGTCGAACTGCACACTGGTTGAAAACCCCGCCTACGGCCTGCTTTCGATCCACGGCAGCCCGCCGGATTCCGACGCAGGAGACGGCGTGGCCACTCTCGTGATCAAAGCCCTCTCCTTCGAGGACAACAACGGCGTGCAGCCCCATATCGACATCGGCCCCGGCAGCCACGTCTACCACGATGCGGTCTCGAAGGACGTCCTGGCCAAGTTCATAGTCGCCATCCACCCCACCGCCGAACTCCGCGAGAGCCTCTACCACACCTTTCCCATCGGCCGCGATGCCTCGGGTTCCCCGCTGATGGCCTGGGCGGGCGGCGGGACGCGGCAGTTTCCCTCGACCGCCTACCGAGTCATCCACTTCGGCAAGCACATCCCGCAGGAGATCGCGCCGAAGCTCTCGCCCGACAACGACTGGCTCGGGCTCCTCGCTCCGCTCGACACCATCTCCTTTCCGCCGGGCGGCCCCGCCTTCGCGCCGGAGCAGTCCTCGGCCCATGCCATCTGGCGCTGGATCGGGCTCGCCGCCCCCGATGCCGTCTTCGTGCCCGACACGCCGGAGGGACGGGCCCTCGGCGAAGCCCTCCGCACCCATCCGGCCGGCGGCGTCGGCATGGTGAACGTCTTCCTCAACCGGACGGGCGCCGACGGCACCCAGGAGTCCGTTGTCCTGCCCCTCGCCGAGACCGGCCTGCCCCTCGCGAAGGACGAGATGCGCGCCCGCGTCGGGCGCAGTCCCGCCGAAGTCCTCTTCCAGACCGCGGCCCACTACGGCGACCGCTTCTCCGGCTCCTACATCGAGGCGCTCTCCGTGATCGCCCGGGCCGAGGGAGGTCTCGCCCACCGCGCCGCCGAGCTGGCCAAGGCCCATCTGGAGAAAAGTCCCGCCTTGCCCAAGAACGGCGGCGAGATCGCGGGAACTCTCCTCTACGCGATGCTCGACGAGCCTTGGGCGAAGGAGCGCGTCCTCGCCGTCGCCGACATGGCCTTCGACGCGGAGGGCAAGCCGCTCGAGGCCATGCCGACCCACAACGAGATGAGCGATGCCGTCTTCATGGCCAGCCCCATCCTCGCCCACGCCGGACGGATCTCGGGGGAGGGGCACTACTACGACCAGGCCCTCCGGAACTTCCGCTTCATCGCCGGGCTCTGCCGACGGCCCGACGGCATCTACCGGCATTCGCCCTTGAACGACGCGGCCTGGGGACGCGGCAACGGCTTCCCCGCCCTCGGCCTCGCCCTGACATTGCAGCATTTCCCGAAGGAGCGCGAAGGCTATGCGGAGATGGTGGACGCGCTGCGGGCGCACCTCGCCGCCCTCGCCCCGCATCAAGACAGCGATGGAATGTGGCATCAGGTGATCGACCATCCCGACAGCTACGCCGAGCTGACCGCCACCTGCATGATCGCCTACGCCATCGCCGTCGCGCTCGACGAGGGCTGGATCGAGGAGGACGGCTGGCGCTCCCGCCTTGACGCCGCCTGGTCGGCGGTGAAGATGCACGTCTCCAGCGACGGCAGCACCTTCCTCAATGTCTGCACCGGCACCGGCAAGCAACCCGGTCTGGAGGACTACTATCTGCGCGAGGCCATCCTGGGTCCCGATGGCCGGGCCGCCGCCATGGTCATGCTGCTGTCGGCGAAGCTGAAACCGGGCCGCACGCCGTGAGACGCCACGATCCACCTGCCATGACGAACGTTATCCAACGGGAACGCGAACCCTCCTGTCCGCCACGATTTGCGCGCAAGGGAGGGCTGGCCGCTCTCGTCCTCCTTTCCATCTCCTCCGCGGCGGCCGAGATTCCCGAGAACTTCCGTCGCGAGAACCTCGTCGCCTGGTGCGTCACCCCCTTCGACGCGAAGAAGCGGCCGCCGCACGAGCGTGCCGAGATGTTCGGTCGTCTCGGGATCCGGCGCGTCGCCTACGACTGGCGCGAGGAGCATGTGCCCAAGTTCGAAAGCGAGTTCCTGACCTACCGCGAGCGCGGGATCGAGCTGACGGCCTTCTGGCGCGGCCATCCCGAGGCGGAGGCTCTCTTCGAGACGCACGGTCTGAAGCCGCAGATCTGGGTGCCCCTGCAGACCGGAAAGGGCCTCTCGAACGAGGAGAAGATAGCCGACGCCGCCAAAAGGCTCGCCCCTCTGGCGGAGAGCACCGCTGCCAAGGGACTGGTGCTGGGGCTCTACAACCAGGGCGGCTGGGGCGGACTGCCGGACAATCTGGTGGGGGTCTGCGAGGCGCTGCACGGCAAGGGCTTCGGGCATGTCGGGATCGTCTACAACTTCCACCACGCCCATCCCCGCATCGGCACCTTCGCCGCCGATCTGAGGGGAATGATGCCGCACCTTCTCTGCGTCTCCCTGAACGGCATGGCCGATCCGGCGAAGGCCGACATCTCCAGAAACGAGCATCGCATCAAGCCCCTCGGCACTGGCGAGCACGAGGCCGGAATGATCGCGGAGCTGGTCGGCCAGGGCTACGCCGGCCCCGTTGCCATCCTCGGCCATGCCGCGAGCCGGGACATCGAGGAGGTGCTGCGCGAGAATGCCGAGGGATTGGAGAGGATTCTTGGGGAATTGCCTTGATCCCCACCTCTTGCTCATACTCTTACCTCTTACTCCTCGAAGGACGGGTCGACCAACGACAGGGAGTAAGAGGTAAGAGTAAGGAGTAGAGAGTAAGAGGATAGGACTCCCATCACAGCCGAAAGCTCAAAATAAACGGCCCGGCCAACTTCACCGCAGCGGTCAAGCCGCGCTCCTCCCGAAACTGCTTTAAATACGCCGCCTGCACCTCCGAGGCGACTTCGACGGGAGAACTCTGCCCACCCTTCAATCCGGCGTAGAAATCGATCATGAACAGCGCGGTCTCGCGGTCGGCCACAGGCCAGAGGGTCAGGAGGAGATGCTCCGCCCCGGCTTCGATCAGGCCGCGCCGCATCCCGAGCACGCCCTCGCCGGAGCGGGATTCGCCCAGCCCCGTCTCGCAGGCGGAGAGCACGACCAGCCAGGTGCCCGCGAGGTCGAGCCGCGCCATCTCCTCGGCAGTGAGGATGCCGTCGTTTCCAGTGTCGAGGATGCGGCCCGCTCCCCATTCCTTCAAAGTCGCCTCGGCCCCGGAGAGGGCGATGCCGCTGCGGTGCATGGGATTGTCGAGGACGACGTCGGAGAAGTTCTCCAGAGACGGGGCGCGGTCGCTCTCCTCGGCGGCGAGCCAGTAGCCCTTGGCCCGTTGCAGCGGATCGGTGCGTCCCGTCTGCGGCAGGTAGAAGCCGTGGGTGGCGAGGTGGAGCACGCCGGGGCGCTTCGCCGCGTAGACCGCCGCCTCGGTCGCCTCGCCTTCGAGATGGCTCGACAGGCTCCATTTCCATTCCTTGGCGATCAGCTCGTGCAGGGCCTCCGCCTCGGCCTTTGTGCCGGGCAGGGGAGAGAGGCCGATGCGCCCGAGCACGCCGCGCATGGAGACGGCGGCGGCTCCGCCGAAATCGCGCGTCGCGGCGAGCTTGGCGGTGGTGGGCGTCTGGAAGTCGGG
>CAYSZN010000247.1:0-6170 GCA_964435425.1 uncultured Akkermansia sp.
AGCAGTCGCCTTTCGTTTCCGGGTCCGTTGGGCATCAGGCGGCGAGATCCTTCAGCTGGACGGCGCGGGTCTTCACCTCTTTGAAGAGCGGATCGGGAAGATCGAGCGTGGTTCTCATATGGAAAGCGTGATGCGAAAACGTTTTGATGTAAAGATTGCGTTCACTTCCACCGAAGGGATCGCCCGCCGAGATCGACCGTGACATAGTGGTTGCCGAAATTGAGGACAGCGAGCGCACCGGAATCCCCCCTCCCGTCACGCCATCAGGGGCTTGCCAGCGGGACGGAGCTTGTGGGAAACTCCCGCTTTCCATGATCCCGAAACTTCTTGTTCCCGCTCTGCTGCTCGCCGTCTCCGTTTCCGCCGCCGAGCCTCCGTCGGTCCGCTACGTCCGCATTTCCCTGCCGGGCGAGAAGCGCATCCTGACCCTCGCCGAGGTCGAGGTGGTCAGCGGCGGGAAAAACGTCGCCCCCTCGGGCAAGGCGAGCCAGTCCAGCGTCGGCGCGGGCGGCGTGCCCGAGCGTGCCATCGACGGAAACAAGGAGCCGGACTACGGCAAGGGCGGCCAGACCCACACCGCCGAAGGACAGGACCCGTCGCCCTGGTGGGAGCTCGACCTCGGCTCGGTCCAGCGGATCGACTCCGTGCAAATCTGGAACCGCGCCCCGCTCCACGAGCGGCTCCAGAATTTCACCCTCGAACTCCTCGACGCGGAGCGGAAGGCGGTCTGGACGCGCGAGAACAACCCCGCGCCGGACGGATCGATCACTTTCCGTTTCGAGGGCGAGGCCGGGATCTCGATCACCTCGCACGACGGCAAGCCCCTGCCCGTGCCTGTCCCGCCCGTCCCCATCCCGCCCGGCTACCGCGATCCCGAACCCTTCGCCTTCGCCCAGGGCGACGTCGTCGCGATTATCGGCAACGGACTCGCCGACCGGATGCAGCACGACGGCTGGACCGAGACCTTCCTCCAGATCGCCAACCCCGGCAAGGAGCTGACCTCCCGCAACCTCAGCCACACGGGAGACCGCCCCGGCCACTACCCGCGCTCGAAGGGCTTCACCGCGATGCCCGACTACCTCCGCCATGTGAAAGCCGACGTGATCTTCGCCTTCTTCGGCTACAACGAGTCCTTCGCCGGGGCAGCCGGGCTTGCCTCCTTCGAGGAGAAGCTCGCGGGCATGATCAGCGACCTGCGCGGAGCCCAGCCGAACGGCGAGAGCTTCCCACGTCTCGTCCTCTTCAGCCCCATCGCCCACGAAAACCTCGGCGACCCGAACCTGCCCGACGGCACGGAGAACAACTCGCGTCTCGCCCTCTACACCGCCGCGATGCAGAAGGTCGCGGGGCACGAGGGCGTCGCCTTCGTGAACCTCTTCGAGCCGACCCGGGCGCTCTACGACAAGATCGACGAGCCGCTCACGATCAACGGCGTCCATCTCAACGCCCTCGGCCACCGCCACGTCGGCCGGATCATCGCCGAGGCCCTCTCCGGCCAAGTGCCCGAGGCCACCGAAGCCGAGCTCGCGACGCTGTGCGAGGCCGTCCTCGACAAGAACCTGCACTGGCACCACCGCTACCGCGCCACCGACGGGAACGACATCTGGGGCGGGCGCTCGACCCTGACCTTCGTCAACGACCAGAGCAATGCCGAGGTGCTCCAGCACGAGCTGTCCATGCTCGACGTGATAACCGCGAACCGCGATCCGAGAATCTGGGCGCGGGCGCAGGGCAGCGACGCGCCGGTGGACGACGCCAACGTCCCCGCGCCCATCCCCGTGATCTCGAACGTGGGCGGCGGCAGCAAGAGCTCCAGCGCGGAGAAGGAGGGCAGCCTCGCCTACCTCGACGGCGAGGAGGCCATCGCGAAGATGACGGTACCGCCGGGATTCAAGGTGAACCTCTTCGCCGACGAGAAGCGCTTCCCCGCCCTCGCCAACCCCGTGCAGATGCAGGTCGATGGCAAGGGCCGCCTCTGGGTCGCGGCGTGGAAGACCTATCCGAAGTGGGAGCCGCTCAAGCCCATGGACGACTCCCTCCTCATCCTGCATGACGACGACGGCGACGGCGTCGCGGACCGCGTCACCGAGTTCGCGAAGGTGCATTGCCCCCTCGGCTTCGAGTTCTGGAACGGCGGGGTCATCGTCACCTCGCAGCCCGACATCCTCTTCCTCAAGGACACCGACGGGGACGACGTCGCCGACGTGCGCCATGTCCTCTTCCAAGGCACCGACTCCGCCGACACCCACCACGCCGCGAACAACCTCATCTACGGACCCGACGGCGGCATCTACTGGCAGAGCGGGGTCTTCATGCAGCACAACCACGAGCATCCTTGGGGCCCCTCGCTCGAAGCGACCGCCTCGGCGATGTACCGCTTCGACCCGCGCCGCTACACCATCGCCTTCCACGCCGCGAACTCGCCGAACCCGCACGGCACGGCCTTCGACGAATGGGGCTACCAATATGCCAACGACGGCACCGGGGGCCGCAGCTTCCAGGTCCTGCCCGACCCCGCGACAAAGGGCTTCAAGATGCGCGAGATGCTCGTGAAGGAAGTCCGCCCCGTCACCGCCGACGAGATCGTCTCCAGCCCGCACTTCCCCGACGAGATGCAGGGCAACTTCCTCGTCTGCAACACCATCGGCTTCCTCGGGATCAAGCAATACAAGCTCCATCGCGAGGGCTACAAGGACGCCGAGCGCGAGTTCGCCTTCGGCGAGGTCTGGGGCACTCCGGTGGAGGATCTGCTCGTGAGCAGCGACAAGAACTTCCGCCCCACCGACGCGATTTTCGGGGCCGACGGAGCCCTCTACGTGTCCGACTGGCAGAACGTCATCATCGGCCACATGCAGCACAACATCCGCGATCCCAACCGGGACAAGACCCACGGTCGCGTCTACCGCATGACCTACGAGGGCCGCCCCCTGCAACCGCCCGTGGCCATCGACGGCGAGCCGGTCGCGGCGCTGCTGGAGAATTTCCGCCACCCGGCCATCGGCGTGCGCCACCGCACCCGAGTCGAGCTGAGCGAACGCGGAACCAGCGAGGTGATCGCGGCGACGAAGGCTTGGGTCGCGAAGCTCGATCCGAAGAGCAAGGACGACGCGCGTCTTCTCCTCGAAGCGCTCTGGGTGCATCAGCAGCACAACGTCCGCGACCGCGACCTCCTCGACCTCGTGTTGAACTCCCCTGAGTCCCACGCCGCGCTCGCCGCGAAGACGGTGCAATACCATTGGGACGTGGCCGATCCCGTCCTCAACGTGGTGACCGCTCCCATCCAGCAGCAGGAGGAGAAGATCGAGGTGAAGGTGCCGCCCCATTTTTTCCAAGCCGAGGCCGAGGTGTATCGGCTAGGGTCGGAGGTCTTCCACCGCGAGGCGCACTGCGTCACCTGCCACCAGCCGAACGGACAAGGCATGGCGAACATCTACCCGCCCCTCGTCGGCAGCCCTTGGGTCACGGGCAACATCGAGCGGCTCGTCAAGCTGACCCTGCACGGGCTCTGGGGACCGATGGAGGTGAACGGCACGGTCTACGATCCCGCCAAGGGCGTGCCCCCGATGACGGCCTTCAAGGCGATCCTGAACGACAAGGAGATCGCGGCAGTGCTGACCTTCGTACGCAACACTTGGGGGAACGAAGCTCCGGTCGTGACGCCCGAGCAAGTGAAGGTCGTGCGCGAGGCGACGAAGGACCTGCAGATGTTCCTGAAACCCGAGGATTTGTTGAAGGAATATCCGCTGGAGAAGTAGGGACGCCTCCGCTTCGGAACCCGGTAGGGACGTCTCGCCGAGGCGTCCGCCATCATGACGGGGGACCGTCCAATATCCTGCTCTCTTCTTGGAGAATTCGTTCGCTCGCGGCCAGAAGCGCTTCCTTGACGAACTCCTGAACCGAGGCCGCTCCAGAAGCGTTGGTGGCTGCCTGAATCTTCTGCCACTCTGGCAGCGAGAAATGCGGCACGGAATCGTCCACGGCTCTCCCCCGTTCGTGCTCCGCGATCAGCCTTGAGATCGATTTCTGCGCCCACAGAGGAAACTGCTTCGCACTGAACCAGTTGTTCAGAGTCCCCCGGGAGCAGCCGACTTCGTCGGCGAGCCATTGGCGGTCCTTGCCGAGCGATTCCACAAAGCGATCCACGACGTCAGGTGTGATGTGCATTCATTAAAAATGAATTAAAAACTCCTTCTGCTCAATGAAAATGATTTTTCTGCTTGTTTTCACATTTAAAATGAGTTTCAATGATCCGATTGTGATTTTTTAATGAAAAATGGGGACATTTTGAATGAAATTCCAGAAGAGGCCCGCTTGGCCTTGGTACGTCAAGCGATCCGCGAAGGCCGCCCTATTGCGGATTTGATCGGGGAAATCGCTCTACAAGCTGCGGACAAGGTTCTCTCCGCCCCAGCCTCCGAACCGGATGGAGAGGCTCGGCTCGCTTCTCCAATCCGGCCGATCTCTTCCGGCCCGTCTTCGTGAGCCTCGTCCCCCTCTTCCTTCCTCCGACTACATGAGCTCGTTAGAAAGATAGCAGCGAATTTCAGCAGTCGATCAGTTAGTTACTTGTTACAACGCGGTGTCGAAGGCGCCACGAAACCAATAAAACAGTCTCCTATGAGTAGTCTTTCCGCGATCAGAGGTAAAATTCCAGAACCCGTATATTACAAGCTGTCATCGCTGGGGCCGGCCGCTCAGGATGGATTCGTTGAGGAGTTCAGGCGAAGAAAGAAATCCATATTGGCTGCATACATATATTGGCTTCTTGGAGTGCATTATCTTTATTTCAAGAAGCCTTTGCTATTTTTCGTGTTCATTCTCTCATTCGCCGGATTATTTGTGTGGTGGGTGATAGATTTTTTCCGAATACCTGGAATCATTCGAAAACACAACGATTCCGTATCGATAAGCGTATTGAGGGATATTGATGTGTTGAATTGAAACATGAATGAAAAACGAGCGTATTTATGGAAGCTTGCTTGCTTCGCGCCAATTCCATGGTGATGTCAGATGAGGGCTTGTCGACCATCTCAACAGGAATAACTTCCTGACTGGTTGCAGCTGGGTTCGGATGCCGTAGAAGGCCGAGCCTCGAAGGATCAATACTGATCGGTATGTCAATATCAGACTCAAGCGTGGATTCGGGACTGAGTTCTGCGAAGCCAAACCTTTTTGCTCTGGCCACCAAAGAGCTTAGCCAGGATGCGTTCATCGCCTGGCTTCTCCAATGGTCGGACCCGGCTCGCGGCGAACATAACAAGCCGCTGCACAGGGCCGCGATGTCCTTTCTCAGAGAGCTGATCTCCCTTCAAGGCTCGCCTCCGGACGAAATCAATCGGGTCGAGGCTGGAAGACAGTGGCAGAACATCGACGTTTGGGCGGAGGTCAACGATTCCCATCTGATCATCATCGAGGACAAGGTCGGCACAGGCCAGCATTCCGACCAGTTGTCACGCTATCGCGCGGAAGGGGAACGATGGTGCCGGGAGCGAGGGTGTCAGTTGATTTGCGTCTACGTCAAGACGCACAGCGATTCGGCTTTGAATCTCGAGAATGTCCAACGTCAGGGATTTGCCGTCCTTGGTCGCAGAAAATTGCTGGACCTGCTCGAGGCTCACGACGTCGAGAGCGACATCTACACCGATTTCAGGGATCGCCTGAGAGACCTCGAAAAACTGGAGTCCGGCTTTGACCGGAAAAGGGTCGGCGACTGGGATGGCAATGATTGGAAGGGGCTTTACCAAGCTCTTGAGCAACGCAGGCCCGTCGTGAATTGGGGATACGTGAACAACCCCGCCGGAGGGTTCTGGAACCTTGTCCTCAACTGGTTCGATGTCGATGAGGTCTGCCTCTACATGCAGATCGAGCAAGGGAATCTTTGCTTCAAGGTCGGAGAGGTCTATGATTTGCGAAGAGATGTGAGAGAGCGTTTTCATAGTCTTCTAATTTCCGCATCCCAACCGGATATGGGATCGCAGCGTCCGACGCGGTTTGGCAGCGGGACCTACATGACAGTCGCAATGGTTTCGAGGCAGGATTGGCTTGGCGCGGATCATGATTACATCGACATCGAAGGGGTCCTGTCGCGACTTGACCGCTACGAATCTTGGCTCAAGGGCATCGTCGAAAATGTCCAGCAGACGAACGGGGACGACCAGCAGTTGTCAGGA
>CAYSZN010000248.1:0-6164 GCA_964435425.1 uncultured Akkermansia sp.
CGTCGGTGAGCTCCTTCATGCGGGTGCCGCGTCCGGCAGCGAGAATGACGGCTTTGGTCGTTTGGCTCATGGTCAGGATTCGGTCGAAAATCAGCCCAGGCGCTTCACGAACGCGGCCATCCGGTCCATCGCGACCTCGATCTTGTCATAGGCGGTCGCGTAGCAGGCGCGCACGCTCCCCTCGCCCGCCGGGCCGAAGGCGCTGCCCGGCACGACGGCGACGCTTTCCTCCTCGAGGAGGCGCAGGGCGAACTCCTTGCTCGACAGCCCGTATTTCCGGATGTCGGGAAACATGTAGAAGGCCCCGCCCGGCGCAAAGCAGGGCAGCTCCATCTCGGCAAAGCGCTTCAGCATCAGATTCCTCCGCTGCGCGTAGGCGCGGCGCATGCGCTCGACCTCCGGCGCCCCGTTCCTCAGCGCCTCGATCGCCGCCTGCTGGCTCATGATGGACGCGCAGAGCATGGAATATTGGTGAATCTTCATCATCGCCTCGGTCAGCACAGTCGGCGCGCAGGCGTAGCCGAGACGAAATCCGGTCATCGCGAAGGCCTTGGAGAAACCGTGGAGCAGCACGGTGCGCTCCCGCATCCCAGGCAGGCTCGCGATGGAGGTGTGCTGTCCGGGGGACATGCCGTCGGCTCCGCTGTAGAGCAGCTCGCAGTAGATCTCGTCGGAAACGACGATGAGATCGTGCTTCACCGCCAGGGCGGCGATCTTCTCCAGCTCCTCGAGCGGCTCGATCGCTCCCGTCGGATTCGTGGGAAAGTTGAGCAGGAGGACGCGCGTGCGGTCGGTGATCGCCGCCTCCACGTCCGCGGCGCGGAGCGCGTAGTTGTCCTCCACCTTGGTCTGCACCGCCACCGCCTTGCCATAGGCGAGCACGATGCTGGGGCTGTAGCTGACGTAGCAGGGCTCGTGGTAGATCACCTCGTCGCCCGGATCGAGGAGGGCGCGGAAGACGAGGTCGAGCGCCTCCGACACGCCGACGGTCACGAGAATCTCGCTGGCCGGATCGTAGGAGACCTTGAAGAGCTGCTCGACATAGGTGGCGATCTCCTGCCGCAGGGAGAGCAGGCCGAGGTTCGAGGTGTAGCTCGTCTGGCCCTTCTCCAGCGAGAAGATCGCCGCCTCGCGGATGTGCCAGGGCGTGGAGAAATCGGGCTCGCCGACGCCGAGGGAGATGACGTCGTCGCGCCCGACGACGAGCTCGAAGAAGTCCCGGATGCCGGAGCGGGGAAGGCTGCGGACGTGCTTGGCGATGCGTTCTTGCAACGGTTTCATGAAGATGGAGATGGATCGGAGGTGGAGGGCCGCATCGTCCGCCCCCGACTTGTCTCTCAAGCAGGGGCCGGCGCGGCCCGGAAGAAGGTTCAGGGGGTGACGGCGAGACGCTCGTCGGCGTGGGATTCGCCGGCGACAAAGCCGCTCTGCTTGTAGACCTTGAGCTGGAAGTGGGTGGCCGTGGAGATGACCCCGTCGAGCGTGCTCAGCCGCTCGCTGACGAAGCGGGCGACCTCGCGCAGGTCCTCGCCCTCGACGAACACGGCGAGGTCGTAGCCGCCGCTCATGAGATAGCAGCTCCGCACCTGGTCGAAGCGGGCGATGCGCTGGGCGAGCCGGTCGAAGCCGCCGTCGCGCTCGGGCGTCAGCTTCACCTCGATGAGGGCGGAGACGTGGCGCTGTCCGGCGCGCTCGGGATCGACGACGGCGTGGTAGCCGAGGATGGCCCCCTTCTCCTGCAAGGCGGCGATCATCGCGGCGACCTCGTCCGCGGTGCGGCCGAGGCGTTCCGCCAGCTGCGCCGTCGTGAGGCGCGCGTCCTGCTGCAGCAGTTCCAGAAGGGTGTCCATGGGTGGTGATGTCAGGGTGTCGCAGTGGATATGGCAGGGCGGGACCGTCTCAGTCTCCGAAGCTGATCCCGACCGAGCGGGCCGCCTCGACGATCTCGCCCTCGGGATTCACCAGGTTCAGCTTTCGTACGGCCTCCTCGATGGTGACGGAGCCCACATGGTACTGCTGGTAGCTGACCATACGGCCAAAGCGCTTCTCTTCTATCAATTTTACGGCCTTCACCCCAAAACGCATTCCGAGGACCCGGTCGAGGCAGGTCGGGCTGCCGCCCCGCTGGATGTGGCCGAGGCGGGTGCAGCGGGTCTCCTTGCCCGTCAGCTCGGCCAGGCGCTTCGCGACGACGTCGCCGATCCCGCCGAGGCGGACCTCGCCGCCGCAGCCCGCGTCCTCGACGACGATCGAGCCTCCGACCGTCCTCGCCCCTTCGGCGACGACGACGAGGGAGCTGCGGAAGCCCTGGCGCTCGCGCTCGAGGATGGCCTCGGCGACCTTCTCGTGGTGGAAGGGAATCTCGGGAATGAGGATGGCGCTCGCGCCGCCCGCGATGCCGCCGTAGAGGGCGATCCAGCCCGCGTGGCGCCCCATCACCTCGAGGACCATGACGCGGCTGTGGCTCTCCGCCGTGGTGTGGAGACGGTCGAGGGAGTCGGCCACCACCTGGATGGCGGAGTCGAATCCGAAGGTCATGGCCGTGGCCCCGAGATCGTTGTCGATCGTCTTGGGCACGCCGACGACGGGAAATCCTTCGTTGTGGAACTGAAGGGCGGTCGTCAGGCTGCCGTCTCCGCCGACGCAGATGAGGGCCGAGACGCCGAGACGGCGCAAGGTGCGGAAGGCATCGCCCATCGCTTCGGAGGGAATCTGGCGCACCCCGCCCTCGCCGACCTTCCCCGCGAAATGCCCCCGGTTGGAGGTGCCCAGAATGGTTCCTCCCAGCTTCAGGATGCCCTCGGTCTTCTCGACCCGGAGCACCTTGTACTCGCCCGGCGAGAGGAGCCCCTCGTAGCCGTCGTGGAAGCCCAGAACCTCCCAGCCGAGGCGCGTCGCCGCCCCCACCACTCCGTGGGTGACGGCGTTCAGCCCGGGGCAGTCCCCTCCTCCGTTGAGCAGTCCGATTCTCATGGAGCGGAACAGAGGACTAATCCTCCCCCTTTCGCAAGCGCTGTTTGGGGTCGCCGCCGCCTCCCGACTCCAGCCACGACACGCAGGCGGGCCAGGCGCGGTCCAGCAGCAGGACCGCGTCGCGGAAGCGGTCCTCCGAGTTCAGGACGACGGCGACGAGACGCCGGTTCACCGTTTGCTCCCCGATCCCGAGGTCGCGGGTCGCGGAGGCAACGAGGCAGGGACCGGCGCGGCGCGTCGTCCCCGTCTTCATGCCGTCGATGCCACGCGATCCGACGAGCTTGTTCGTATTGACGAGACGCACCGCGATTCGCGTTTCCCCACGCCGGAAGGCGACCTCCCGTTCCCTCTCCGAGCCATAGCGGAGAAAATCCGCCCGATCCAGCGCGTGGATCGCGAGCCTCGCGAGGTCCGATGCCGTGGACACGCCCAGCTCGGCTCCCTCGTCGAGCCCATGCGGATTGACGAAACGCGTCTTCGCCATCCCGAGACGGGCGGCGAGCGAGTTCATGCGGGCGACGAAGACCGCCACCCCGCTTTCCGCCGCAGGGTCCATCCTGCGACCCAGCGACTCCGCCATCGCATAGGTCGAGGTATTGTCGGAAGCCATCATCGCCGCATAGAGCGCGGTATCGAGAGGCACCTCGTCGCCCGCCTGCAAGGCGAGCGGGTTCGCTCCCCCGCGCAGCGCCGCCTCCGGCACAGAAATCTCGTGTGCCGCCGGATCGCCGCCGTTCGCATCGGTCCATTCCAAGGCGACGAGGACGGCGGCCATCTTGACGAGACTGGCGGCCTGGCGCGGCTCGTCCTCGCCCTTTGCCTCGAGAACATGTCCGCTGGCATGGTCGGCGACCAGCCACGCCTCGGCCGCCATCGCACTGGAGGAACCCATCGCCAGGCCGACGACGACCATCGATTGCAGAGTGCGGAACACCATACCTGACCAGATGTTAAAAACAGAAAAGCCGCGACAGGGGAACCCACCGCGGCTTTTCAAATCGGTATTGGGTTCCAGAAATCAGAGCTTCGCCTTGAGCTGGGCGTACTCGCTTTCGAGCGCGGAAATCTGGGCGCGCACGGCGACCATGCGGTTGAGGATCGACTGAAGATCGCCCACGGCGGCTGGCGCAGCGGCAGCAGCAGCTGCTGCTGGCTTGCGTCCGGGCTTGCGGCCCGGCTTGCCCGATTTCGCCGGACGACCGGGCTTGCCCTTCTTCCTGCCTCCGCGGCCGGGCGTGGCAATGCCGGCTTTCTCCAACCAGGACTTCACCGTCACAGGATTGAGATTCCACTTCTTGACCGCCGCCGACTGACCGCCGCGACCGTTTTCTTCGTTGTACTGCTGGATGTAGGCGATGACCTCATCCTTGGTTTCCTGATTGTATTTGCCAGCCATAATGTGTAGGTTTTGGATTGTCCCCCCTCTTGAATGCGAAGATACGTACGGCCTTCGGCTTGTAAAGAGATTTGACAACTATTGAAACGAATCGGGTACCTTTTTGTTAGATTCCATCGAATGGGATTCCGCACATTCCTCTCCTCTCTTCTCTTCGCCCTCGTGGCGCTGCTCTCCTTCGCGATCTGGGCCATCGGATCCGATTGGTATCGCTCAGAGGCTCGGTTGTATGCTTTCTGCGCCTTGGTCTTTCTCGCTGGAGGAGGACTAGCCCTAGTCCCCGTCTCCGGCCTTTCGGGCCGGAGGGCCGCAGCCTTCTGCCTCCGCTTCGCCATCGGCTTCTCGCTCTACGCGCTGGCATGGTCGGTCGCGTGGTTCACCTTCCGCGACACGTTCGGCGAGATCGTCGGCTCCTTTGCCGGGCTGCTGGCGCTGACGGCGGTGCTGCCTCATGGCCCGGCGGGATCCCGCCATCTCCTGGCCGCGACCGCGACGGTCTTCCTCTGGCATACCCTCGGCTACTACACCGGCGGATTTGCCTACCAAGCGCTGCAAAACCAAGGCGCCCTCGCCATCGAACTGCCTCTGGAGAAAAGCACTGTCACGACCACCGCCCGTTTCGCCTGGGGGCTTTTCTATGGCCTGGGCTTCGGCTATGGACTCGCCCGATTGCTTCGGAGAGATTGAGGAATTAAGGATTCGAGGGTTCTCCCTGAGACCTGCTCTCAACGATCCCCTCCCGGCTCATCCCGCGGAGCGAGATGCTGCCAACAGTCCATCGAGACAGATGCGCGACCAGGTCTCCAGGAACTCCCGCCGCGCCGACAGCTCCTCCAATGTGAGGAAGCACAGCTCCTCGATGTTGTCCTCCGCAGCGACGACATCATCGCTCTCGAGATGGAACAGATGCACGACCCCGAGGTGGACCCGGCCAACCTCGTTGGAGTCGTCGTTGATCAGTCCGAGGATCTCCTGCGAATGCCCACCGGCGATGTTCAGCTCCTCGTCGATCTCCCGCTCGACGCCGGTGGTGTAGGTGTCCTTGTCCAGCGAGGCGGCGGCAAAATCGGTGTCGTTGATATGTCCCCCGATGCCGATCGAGCCCTTGGCCGCGAGCCGCTTCTCTCCACCGCCTCCTCCACGCACATAATGGAGATAGCGGTCGCCATGCCGGAAGATGGCATAGGGAATGATCTGCTTGTGCGATGGATCGTCCTCGGCGAGATCCCGGCTGAGAAAATAGTTGTTTGCAGGGTCGAGCAAATATGGAAGGTAGCGGTCCGTCTCGAAGGTGATTCCCTCGAAGGCCCCGAGGCGGTCGAACAGCTCCCGCGAGACCACCAGAACGTTTTCGTCGGCGTATTTTCCCATCGCCGGGCAATCGACACTAGCGCGGCAGGATGTCAAACCGGTATCTTGCCAAACCTGCCGTACGCGCCACCGAGCGCTCGACTCGCGCGCCGAGGAGCCGCTCGAACATCTGCGTCTCCATCCTCTCCAGGGTGGGATAGCGGTCGAAGAGCGGTTGCAGGGGATGGTGGAACTCCTCGATGCGCAGCCCCTCGTCCTCCGACCACTCGCAGCGCGAATAGTGGCCCGACGCATTCCTCGCCTTCGCGAGCGCCTCGGCCCGCTCCTGCACCGACTCCCCCGCAACCACGCTCCCGAGCCGCTCGAACTCCCCACGGAAGAAGGCCAGCAGCAGCTTCTCCGCCGCGTTCGTCTCCAGCTGCCCGGCCGCCTCGAGGATGGCGAGGCAGACCTCGTTGCCGATCTGGGGAAAGAGCGGCGCGAC
>CAYSZN010000249.1:0-6113 GCA_964435425.1 uncultured Akkermansia sp.
GTAGCGGAACGTGCCAACGTTCCGCTACTTCCGGCGAAGGGTAGCGGAAGATGCCAATCTTCCGCCCTCTGGATCAGCCCTTCACCCAATCGAAAAAGCCAATCGTCTCCAGATCCGCCCGCAGCGCCGCAAGCTGCCCCGCGTCGGGGTTCGCATGCGGAAGTCGGGCCGGGCCGACAGGCACGCCGAGGAAGCCCATCGTCGCCTTGGCCGCGCCCATGTAGCCGAGGGAGGCGAGGCGAGCGACCAGTTCGACGGAACGCTTCTGCTCGGCACGGGCCGTTTCGAGATCGTTTGTGGCGAAGGCGTCGAAGATGCGGTGGTAGACCGGCGCGGCGAAGTTGTAGGTGCTGCCCACCGCGCCCGTCGCGCCGAGGGCAAGCCCGGCGAGGAGGCATTCGTCGGTGCCCCAGAGGATGGAGAAGGCTTCTCCGCTCGAGTCGCGATGATGGAGGCATTGCTGGAACATCATGCCGTCGGAATTGGTGAACTTGATCCCGGCGAGGTTGGGGATGCGGTCGGCGGCCTGATCGAGGAACTGCGGCATGGAGAGCGAGACGCCGGTGAAGCTGGGGATGTCGTAGTAGAAGAAGGGCAGCTCCGGCGCGGCGGCGGCGATTTCGGCGCAGCAGGCCACGAGCGAGGCCACGTCGCGCGGCTTGAAGTAGCTTGGGGCGAGGGCGCTGATCGCTTCGGCCCCGAACATCTGGGCCTGCGCGGCGAGATCGCGCACGTCGCCGAGGCAGTTCGCCCCGACATGGACGATCACTTTCAGGTCCGTCCCCGCCGCGACCTCGGTCCAGCGCTGCGTCAGGGCGCGGCGCTCGGCGAGGCTGAGGGAGTGGCTCTCGCCCGTGGTGCCGCCGATGAAGGCGCGTTTTACCCCCGTGGCGAGGAGATGGGCGGCCTGGGTCTCGACGACGGCCAGGTTCAGCGAGCCGTCGGGATGGAAAGGCGTGTGGGTGGCGGCGACGAGTCCGGTGACGGGGTGGGGGATCATGGGTGGAAAGGAATATCCTGCCGGAGGCAAGGCGTGTACGCAAGGTGTGCTGTTTGAGGATAGGTGTGGATGGTACGGGATTCAGGCATGCTTTCGACAAAACAAGGGACGGTGGCCCCGTTTTGGCGCGAAGCCCGGTAGGGACGGGCAGGGATCTTGACTGCGGAACCGCCGCCTCCTGGAGGCAGCAGCACCCCGGAATGCGCCGCGGGCGCGAGGTCTTTTTCCTTTCCCTGGCGGCGGGGACGGGTTAAACCCTGTTCCTTTCCCGAATGAACCCTCTCCAATCCCCGGCCTCCTCCGCCTCGCGCACGGCGTGGCTCATGGTCCTGCTGCTTTTCCCCGTGGCGCTGCTGAACTACCTCGACCGGCAGATGCTGGCCACGATGCAATCTTCGATGGTGGATGGGATCGCGGGCATCGAGAGCGATGCCCAGTGGGGGTTCGTTCTAGCTGTGTTCAAGTGGGTCTATGCCTTTCTCAGCCCGATCGGAGGCTACATCGCGGACCGATTCAGCCGGAAGCACGTCATCGTCGTAAGCCTCTTCGCATGGTCGGCGGTCACTTGGTGGACCGGGCACGTTCATACCTACAATCAGCTTGTCGCCGCAAGGGCGTTGATGGGGGTTAGCGAGGCGTTCTACATCCCGGCGGCTCTGGCTTTGATCACGGACTTCCACATCGGAGCAACCCGTTCACGGGCGGTGGGACTGCACCAGACTGGAATCTACATAGGACTGATTCTCGGTGGATTCGCCGGCCATGTCGCCGATGCGCCGGACTACGGATGGAGATGGGCCTTCAGCGCCGCCGGCGTGGTAGGCATCCTCTATGCCCTGCCGCTTTTCCTTCTGCTGCGGAATCCCTCGCGGGCGCAGGCCAGCGTCGAACGGCGCGAATCGCCGGTCGGGGCGGCGAAGGAACTCCTCGGAAACCGCAATTTCCTCCTGCTGGTCCTCTACTTCACTCTTCCCGCGATCGCCGGGTGGGTGATCAAGGACTGGATGCCCGTCATCCTCAAGGAGCAGTTCGACTTGCCCCAGGGGCGGGCGGGCGTCATCGCGGTTCTCTACGTCCAGGTGGCGACGATCGGCGGTGCCGTTCTCGGTGGATTCCTGGCGGATTTCTGGATGAAGCGTTCGGAGCGGGGGCGGATCTACGTCAGCGCCATCGGAATGGTCCTTTTCCTCCCGGCTTTGTTCGGTCTCGGGGATCCCGGGACGCTGTTCCTTGCGATCTTCTTCCTCATCCTGTTCGGGATCGGATGGGGCTTCTTCGACTGCAACAACATGCCCATCCTCTGCCAGATCGCTCGGCCCGAGCTGCGGGCCACGGGCTACGGGATCATGAACCTGGTTTCGATCTCCTGCGGAGGCTTCGGCGATTGGGGGTTCGGGATTCTCAAGAGCCAAGGGGTCAGCTTGTCGCTGATCTTCGGATGCTTCACTGGGGTGGCGCTACTTTCCGTTCTTGTCGTCCTCCTCATCCGCCCGCGCCGGATGGACCCGGAGTCGTGAGCCATCCGCCGCATCGCGCCCTTGCCGGAAGCGGTGCGGCGTGATACAGGGACGGACCGATGAAACCTGCCGCCATCCTCTTCGCTCCGCTTCTTGCCCTCGCCACCGCCGCTGTCGCCGACGAGCCCAACACCCTGACCGACGCCGAAAAGGCCGAGGGCTGGACCCTGCTTTTCGACGGCAAGGACCTCTCGCAATGGCGCAACTTCAAGAAGGAGGACATTTCCGGGAAATGGCAGGTCGCGGACGGAGCCTTCACCCTGACGGAAAAGGGCGGGGGCGACATCATCACGAAGGAGGCCTACGGGGCCTTCGAGCTGAAGCTGGACTACCGGATCGGCAAGGCCGGCAACAGCGGGCTGATGTACCACGTCACCGAGGAGGAGGCGACGCCCTGGCGCACGGGACCGGAGATCCAGATCCAGGACAACGTCGACGGCAAGGACCCGCAGAAGTCGGGCTGGCTCTACCAGCTCTACGCGCCCGACACCGACGCGACCAAGCCGGTCGGCGAGTGGAACACGCTCCACATCGTCATCACCCCGGAGAAATGCATCCACACCATGAACGGCACGAAGTATGTCGAATACGTGAAGGGCTCGGCCGACTGGGACGCGAAGGTCGCGGCGAGCAAGTTCTCGGCCTTCGAGACGTTCGGCAAGGCGACTGAGGGGCACCTCTGCCTCCAGGACCACGGCGACGTGGTCTCGTTCCGCAATGTGAAGATCAAGGTGCTGGACTGAGCCCGCGGGGGGTTCCGTCCATGGCCGACCGTCCTTTTCCATGGCCAAGGAGCGGCTCGATCAAGTCCTGTTCCGGCGCGGATTCTGCGATTCGCGGGAGACGGCGAAACGGCTCATCCTCGCGGGCGAGGTCCGGGTCGAGGGGCACGAGGGCAACCTCAAGCCCGGCTTGAAGGTGGACGAGGACGCGCCCATCGAGGTGAAGAACCGGCCCAAGTATGTCGGACGCGGCGGCCTGAAGCTGGAGAAGGCGCTCGACGAGTTCGGCATCGCCGTCGAGGGAACGGTCGCGCTCGACGCGGGGGCCTCGACGGGCGGCTTCACCGACTGCCTCCTCCAGCGCGGCGCGGCGCGCGTCTATGCCTACGACGTGGGCACGAACCAGCTCGCCTGGAAGCTGCGTAGCGATCCCCGGGTCGTTTCGCGCGAGGGCTTCAACCTGCGCCATCTCCAACCCTCCGACCTGCCCGAGCCGGTCGATCTCGTCGTCATCGACGTTTCGTTCATCAGCCTGACGCTCATCCTCGGCCCGGTCTTCGGCGTGCTGAAGCCGGAGGGGCATCTCGTCTGCCTCATCAAGCCGCAGTTCGAGCTGCGGAAGGAGCAGATCGGCAAAGGTGGCATTGTCAGGGACCCGGTCCTGCACGAGGAGGCGGTGGAGAAGATCCGCACCTTCGCCACCGGGACGCTGGGAAAACGCTGGCAGGGACTGGTTCCATCGCCTATCAGTGGCACCGACGGCAACACCGAATTCCTCGCATGGCTGAGACACCCCGAATAGGAATCCTCGCGAATCCCGAAAAGCCCGGAGCGGCGGTGCTGCTGCATGATCTCGTGGACCGCTTCCGCCGGGCCGGACGGGAGGTGTGCCTGGAGGAGGGCACCGCGGCGCTCGCAGGACTGTCCGGCGGCATGCCGCTGTCCGAGTTCGGCGAGGCGGTCGATCTGGTCGTCCTCCTCGGCGGCGACGGCACGCTCCTCTGGCTCGTGCGGCAGATGGGGCCGAAGATCAAGCCCGTCGCCGCGATCAACACCGGCACCCTCGGCTTCCTCACCTGCGCGACGGAGGAGGAGAGCGGGGCTCTGGTGGATGCCTTGGTCGAGGGGACCTACATCCTTTCCGAGCGCCTCCTCATCGCTGGAGAGCTCGAGCACAACGGAGGCCCGGTCGAGGAGACCTTCTACGCGCTGAACGAAGTGACGATCTGCCGCGCCATCGCCTCGCGCGTCATCCACGTCGAGGCGCTCGTGAACGGCGTGTTCGCCAACCGCTACACCGGCGACGGGCTCATCCTCTCGACCCCGACGGGCTCCACCGCCTATTCGCTGTCGGCGGGGGGACCGCTGGTGCAGCCGGATGCGGGAGTCTTCGTCCTCACCCCGATCTGCCCGCATTCCCTCGCGAACCGTCCCCTCGTCGTGGACGCCTCCTGCCGGCTCGTCTTCGAGACGCCTCCGCAGCGGGACGAGCTCTCCCTCCTCGTCGACGGGCAGCTCGTCGGCGTTCTTTCCGAGCCCGCGAGGGTGCATCTCCGCCGGGCCGAGTTCTCCCTGCCGCTGATCTCCCTGCCGCATCAGGATTTCTTCGGCGTGCTCCACCACAAGATGGGCTGGACAGGAACCTCGATCCGGGAGGGAGCGTGAGGCGCCGGCCCCGAAAAATTCCCCGATTCTTCGTTTTCCTTCGCCGAATCTTCCCTATGGTGTCGGCGTGAGCGAAAGCTATCAGGTCTTTGCCCGGAAATACCGCCCCCGCACCTTCGACGACGTGCTGGGGCAGGATCACGTCGTGCAGACGCTGCGCAACGCCATCGCGCAGGACCGTCTCGCCCACGCCTACCTCTTCGTGGGGCCGCGCGGCACGGGCAAGACCTCGACCGCCCGCATTCTCGCGAAGGCCCTGAACTGTCCCGGCGGACCAAAGGCGGACTTCGACCCCGACGATCCGGTCTGCCGAGAGATCGGCGAGGGCGCCAGCCTCGACGTGCTCGAGATCGACGGCGCCTCGAACAACGGCGTCGAGCAGGTCCGCGAGCTGCGCGAGACGGTGAAGTTCTCCCCCATCTCGGGCAAGTTCCGCATCTACTACATCGACGAGGTCCACATGCTCTCGAACGCGGCCTTCAACGCGCTCCTGAAGACTCTCGAGGAGCCGCCGCCGCACGTGAAGTTCATCTTCGCGACGACCGAGCCGCAGAAGATCCTGCCCACGATCATCAGCCGCTGCCAGCGTTTCGACCTGCGGCGCATCCCCACGGCCACGATCGCCTCCCATCTCCTCCACATCGCGCAGGCGGAGGGCCTGCAACTGAGCGAGGCGGCCGCCTTCTCCATCGCCAAGGGCGCCGAGGGCGGGATGCGCGACGCCCAGTCCATGCTCGACCAGCTCGTCGCCTTCTGCGGCGAGACGATCGAGGAGCGCGATGTCTCCGACATCTTCGGCTTCAACTCGGCGGAGTCCGTCGCGGAGCTGGGCGGAATGGTGCTGGGCCGCGACAACTCCGCCGCCCTCGCCCGCATCCACGAGCACGCCGAGGCGGGCAAGGACCTGTCGCGGTTGCTCGGCGACCTCATCGGGCATTTCCGGAACGTTCTCGTCGTGAAGGTCGATCCCGCCGCTGCGGGCGGGGAACTGCCGAAGGAAATTCTCGGCAGCATCCGCGAGCAGGCCGACGGGGTGGAGACGCCCCGGCTGCTGAAGGTGATCGATCTCTTCGCCGAGACCGACGCCCGCATGAAGTGGGCGGTGAACAAGAAGCTGCATTTCGAGGTCGGCGTGATCAAGGCCATCCAGGTCCTCGGCGAGGCCAATCTCGACGACGTCATCGCGATGGTCTCGGCCGCCGCCTCGGC
>CAYSZN010000250.1:0-6059 GCA_964435425.1 uncultured Akkermansia sp.
TCGCCGAAGAAGGCCTTCCGCATGTCCTCCTGATAGCGTTCATGATCGGCGGCAGAGAGGCGGACCTTCAGGACCTTTCCTTCCCGATACCCCGCCCAGGTGCCTTCCAGGACGGTCGCTTCGTAGGTGCCGGAGAAACGCACGTCCTCCTCTTCGCGACCATCGGGGTCCTTGGCGACCGACTCGATCTTGACGAAGAGCTTGTCCTTGTGGGGAACGAACTTGACCCTTCTCTCGACCAGTCTCGCCTGGCCCGGAGCGCCTTCGGGCAGGGGTCTCGACTCGCCGCCGATCTTCCATTCCAGACGGGGCTCGCCCTCGTTCGACTCCAGGACGAAGGTCTGCGAATCCGCCTCCTTGCGGTAGGTGGCCGAGGCCTTCGTGACGACCGAGGAGAAGACCGACTCGCGGATCGAAAGCGTCTTCGGCTTCGGTGGTTCCGGCAATCGTTCGCCACGCTGGGGGATCGTCTGGGCGGCGAGAGGAAGGAGCGGCACGGCAACGCCAAGGGACAAGGCCGCGGCGAGAAGGCGAGGCAAGGCGGAGGGATGGAGGGAGGCAGCGCTCATGGCTCTGCCAAGAATACGCGCCTGCCCTCGACTCCGCACGGAGAATCGTTCGGGGTGGAGATGCGAATGAGGAAAGAAAGGGAGCGCGGACACTCCTGTCCGCCACCTACGATTCATAGCGACGAAGTCGCGTGATCCTCGAGAAAAGCGGGCAGGAGTGCCCGCGCTCCTCGCCTCACCCCACCAGCTCCCGCGCTTTCGCGAGGATCGCCTCGGCCTCCGCTGCTCCGCCAGGCGCGGCACCGCGGGCCATTTCGGGACGGCCGCCGCCTTTGCCTCCGGCCACGGCGAGGGACTCGCGGACGAGGTCTCCAGCCTTGGCGTTTGCGGCGAAATCGGGATGGACGATCGCGCCGAGGTGGACGGTGCCCTCGTCGGCGAGGGCCATCACGGCGATGCCCCGGAACTGGCGCGCCTTGACGGTGTTCATCGCCTCCTGAAGCAGCTCGGGAGAATCGCCGGGCAGGAGCCCGACCCAGGTGTCGCCCGTGAATCCGGCGAGGGTCTCCTCGAACCATTGCGAGGCGAGTCCGGCCGCGGCTCCGGCGGAGGCTTTCTTGACGGCCTTCTCGGCCTGGATCGCGGCGGCGCGGACGGCGTCGCGGTGGGCTTCGAACTGCTTCACGTGCGCGTTCGCTCCCTCGAGATCCCCGGCGGCGAGGTCCTTGGCGATGAGGTCGGAAAGAGTGTCGGTGGCATCTGTCTCGATGTGGGACTTGCCGAGGGCCTTCAGCTTCTCGTTGGCTGCGGCCAGCTTGTGGACGGCCTCGGCGAACTCGGTCGAGAGGCGCGCAGCCTCCTCGGAGAGGAACGCCTTCGCAGCGTCTCCGCAGACGGCCTCGACCCGGCGGATCCCGGCGGCGACGGCCCCTTCGCTCTTGATCTTGAAGAAGCCGATGTCCCCCGTGGAGCGGACGTGAGTGCCGCCGCAGAGCTCCATCGAATAGCCGTCGAAGGCCCCGTCCGTCCCACCGATCTGAACGACGCGGACCTTCTCGCCGTATTTGTCGCCGAAGAACTGCATCACCTTCGGATGGTCCTTCACCTGGGCGTGGGGCACCTCGGAAACGGCCACGGGATCGTTCGCGCGGATGCGTTCGTTCACCTCGGCCTCGATCTTCGCGAGCTGCTCGGGGGCAACGGCGGCGGAGTTGAAGTCGAAGCGCAAACGGTCGGGCGCGACGAGCGAGCCCTGCTGGGTGGCGTCGGGACTGACGATCTCGTGCAGAGCCCAATGGAAGAGGTGCGTCGCAGTGTGGTGCGCCTCGATGCCGCGACGGCGCGGGGTCTCCACCTTCAGCGTCACGGTGGTGGCGGCGTGCTTGGGACTGTCGGCGAGCTGGAGCACAGTGGCCTCGCCCACGCCGAGGGCGGCGAGGACGGGGATGCGTTCGCCGTCGGCGATGAGTATGCCGGTGTCGCCAAGCTGGCCGCCTTTCTCGATGTAGAAGGGGCTGCGGTCGACGATGGCGAAGCTGCCGGCGCCGTTCTCGATCCATTCGACGACGGTGGCCTCGGTCTCGTCGCGTTCGTAGCCGACGAACTCGGTCTTCACATTCGTCTCGATGGTGACGGCCTCGACCACGGCGGTCCTCTGTCCTTCGGCTCCGGTGCCCTTGTGCGCCTCGACAAGGCGTTCGACCTCGGCGGGGTCGGTGGAGAGGCGGCGCTCATCGAGGAGGAGCTGGGTCAGGTCGGTTGGGAAGCCGTAGGTCTCCCAGAGCTTCACCACGGTGGCAGCGGGGAAAAGGCCGCCTGCGGGGAGCTTCGCGGCGGCTTCGTCGAAGAGCTTCAGGCCGCGGTCGAGGGTGCGGTTGAACTGCTCCTCCTCGGCCTTGAGGACGGCGGCGATCTTCTCCTGCCGCATCACGAGTTCGGGAAAAACGCCGCCGAATTCCGCGACGAGGACGGGGACAAGACGGTGCAGGAAGGAATTCCCCGCGTCGAAGCCGAGGACGCGCCCGAAGCGAACCGCGCGGCGCAGGATATTGCGGATGACGTAGTTCCGTCCGCCGTTGCCCGGCTCGATCCCGTCGGCGATGGCGAAGCTCACAGTGCGGAGGTGGTCGCCGATGACGCGGAAGGCGATGTCGGTCAGCTCCTGCTCGGAGAGGCTGTGCCGCTTCCCGCCCTCGGGCACGGTCGAGGTGTAGGCCTTTCCGCCCATCTCCGACAGTTTCCCGAAGATGGGGGTGAAGACGTCGGTGTCGTAGTTCGAGGCGAGGGTCGAGAAATCGGTGAAGCCCTTCGTGCCCTGGATCACGGCGCAGGCGCGCTCGAAGCCCATGCCGGTATCGACGTGGCAGGCGGGCAGCGGGCGGAAGCTGCCGTCCTCGTTCGCGTTGAACTGGATGAAGACGAGGTTCCAGATCTCGATGCAACGCGCGTCGCCCGCGTTGACGAGACTGCCTTTCGTGTCGCCCGCCGGGGTGAGGTCGATGTGGATCTCCGAGCAGGGACCGCAGGGACCGGTCTCGCCCATCATCCAGAAGTTGTCCTTCTTGTTGCCGTTGACGATGTGGACGGCGGGATCGAGTCCGGCCTTCTGGAAGATGGCGGCCCAGAGGTCGTAGGCCTCCTGGTCGAACGCGGCGGGGTCGCCCTCGGCGGGGGCATAGACGGTCGCGTAGAGGCGGGCGGGCGGCAGCCCCCAGCGCTCCGTGAGCAGCTCCCAGGCCCAGTGGATGGCCTCGGTCTTGAAGTAGTCGCCGAAGGACCAGTTCCCCAGCATCTCGAAGAGAGTGTGGTGGTAGGTGTCGTAGCCGACGTCCTCGAGGTCGTTGTGCTTGCCTCCGGCGCGGATGCACTTCTGCGTGTCGGCGGCGCGGGGCGGGTCGTAGGGCGCGGCCTCGGTGCCGAGGAAGTAGGGGATGAACTGGTTCATTCCCGCATTCGTGAAGAGCAGGTTCGGCGAGGTCGGCATCAGCGAGGCCGAAGGCACGATGGTATGCTTCTTCTCGGCGAAGAAGTCGAGGAAGGATTGCCGGATGTCGCGGGAGGTCATGGAGCGGGGACGGTAGCCCGGCGCGACGCGGGCGCAAGTCGCAAGGCCCCCTCCACGAGCTTCCGCAGACCCAGTCCCGCCCTACGCGACCCTCTCCGGGATCGGCTTGTCGTGATCGACGATGGGCGTGGGGCGGCCGTTCAGGTCGTCGATGGCGATCTTCGACGAGTCGATGCCGGGGTGGTGGTGGATCGCCGGGGCCGCAGCGGGGCGTGCGAGGGCAGGGGACGATTGGGGCTGTCGCAGGCTGGGAATCGAAGGCAGCGTTCGAACGGGCGGGGTAGCCCGGAGGCACCATCGGGAATCCTCCGATAGTTGAAATGGTTCCCTAACACTGGCTCCCGAATCAGAAAGTGGCGGTTGCTATCCGTTTGTCTGCTTGGATTTGGCAGTGGACGACAGCCAGAAGCTGACGCCTGCGAACAGCAGGCCAAGCAGCGGCACCAGGCATGCGCCGAAGGAAGTGCCCGGTTTCAGCACTGCGGATTCCGGATCGCCCTGCTTCACGTAGGCCGTTACCGCCTTGCCTTTTGGGAATTCATCGCGCACCTCTTCCGCGGCATGGCGGCTGCGGCCCAATCCATAGCCGCCAAGGCTGAGCTGTTCGGACTGATAGGCCTTGCCTTCCCATTCATACTGATAGAGCACCTTCACCCGGTAGCGGCGCTTCTTTTTCCTGAGGTGGCTATCGACTTCGGACTTCAGCATCGTGGCCTCGACGGGCGTCCAGTTTTTGCTGTTCAATCCTTGGTAGACTTTGACGCTGCCGGCTCCCATGCAGACGATTCCCGCGACGATGAAAAGGAAGAGGAGAAATTTCATGTGATCATTTGTGCCAACCGCTGAAAATTCGCCTTTTGACCCTTCGGTTTCTTCCCACCGGAGGCAGGGGACGATTGGAAGCGCCGTCGGCTAGAATCACCTGATTTCCAGACGAAAGGCAACCCTTTTCAAGCGAGATCGGGAGTTTGCCCACGAACGTGGCCAAAACTCGTGGACTCGGAACACAGGTCCCCTCTCCAGCCTGTGTTCCGCTTCAAAAAGCAGGCGAGGATCGACCAGCCCCGCCGTCCACCTCACGCAATCAGCTCCGGGATCGGCTTGCCGTGGTCGACGATGGGGGTGGGGCGGCCGTTGAGGTCGTCGATGGTGATCTTCGACGAGTCGATGCCGAGGTGGTGGTAGATCGTGGCGAGGAAGTCGCCGGGGCCGCAGGGGCGCTCGATCACGTCCTCGCCGCGCTTGTCGGTCGCGCCGATGACGCCGCCGGTCTGGATGCCGCCGCCGGCCCAGACGTTGGTGAAGGCTCGGGGCCAGTGGTCGCGGCCGGGCTGGAGGGTGCCGGCGGGGGCGCTCGCGTCGCCGGCTCCGGTGCTGCGGTCGAAGCTGATCTTCGGCGTGCGGCCGAACTCTCCGGTCACGACGACGAGGACGCGCTGGTCGAGGCCGCGGGCGTAGATGTCCTCGATCAGGGCGGAGACGGCGCGGTCGTAGTTGGGCATGCGGAAGCGCAGGGCCTCGAACTGGTGGTGGTTCACGGCGTGGTCGTCCCAGTTGTTGACGCGTCCGCAGAGCGGGCCGCTGAGGCTGCTGGTCACGATCTCGACTCCGGCCTCGACGAGGCGGCGGGCGAGGAGGAGCTGCTGGCCCCAGCGGTTGCGGCCGTAGCGGTCGCGGGTGGCGGCGTCCTCCTTGCCGAGGTCGAAGGCGTCGCGGGTCTGCGGGTTGGTGAGCAGGGTCATGGCCTGCGTCTCGAATTCGTCGAGGGCGCCGAGCTCGCCCTCCTTGTCGAAGGCGCGTTCGAGCCGGTCGAGGTTCTTCCGCAGGAGGACGCGGTCGCTGAGGCGGCGGGCCTCGGCGGGGTCGGAGAGGCCGATGTTCGGCACTTGGAAGTCCGGGCGGTTGGGGTCGTCGCTGACGGCGAAGGGCGCGTAGGCGTCGCCGAGGTAGGCGGGGCCGTTGTATTCCAGCGGCGGATTGACGCCGATGTAGTTGGGGAGCGGGTTGGAGCGCTTGCCTTCCTGCGAGCGCAGGTAGTGGGCCACGGACATCCAGTCGGGCAGGCGCGGCTTGGGCTTGTCGCGCTCGTCGCTGTCGCCGGAGAGCATCTGCATGGAGCCTGCGGGGTGGCCGCCGGCCTTCTGGTGCATGGAGCGCAGGAGGGTGAACTTGTCGGCGATCTTCGCGTTCATCGGCAGCAGTTCGGTGAGCTGCATGCCGGGCACGTTCGTGGAGAGGGTCTTGAAGGGGCCGCGGTATTCGCTGCCGATGTCGGGCTTGGGATCGTAGGTGTCGAGGTGCGACTGGCCGCCGGGGAGCCAGACCATGATGACGGCCTTTCTCTCGGATGTCGGCAGGGTGGCGTTGGCGGCGCGCAGGCGCATCAGCCCCGGCCAAGAAAGCGTCGCCATTCCGGCGAGTCCGATCTGCATGAAGCCGCGGCGGCTGAGGGGGCCGGGGCAGTGGAGGGGGGAGCGGGTCATGGG
>CAYSZN010000251.1:0-5981 GCA_964435425.1 uncultured Akkermansia sp.
GTCTTGCCGCTGCCCGACTCGCCGACGAGCCCGACGATCTCGCCGGGCCGGATGTCGAAGGAGAGATCCTCGACGGCGCGGATCGTGCGGCCCTCGACTTCGAAGGTCACGGTGAGGTTTCGCACGCTGAGGAGGGGATCGGTCATGGTGGAAGGTTGGCCGCGAAAAGGCACAAAAGGCACAAAAAGGGGATGGGTCAGTCGGCTGGGGGGGAGAGATGGCCGCAAAAATCTCAGAAGCGCAAAAATGGGGGGCTGGTCATGGTGGAAGGTGGGCCACGAAAAGGCGCAAGAGTCACAAAAGAGATAGGTCAGTCGTCTGTGCAGGAAGTGGGTTGGCCGAATCCGATGTCGTGCCCGTCCAGATCCTGCGTGCCGAACTCGCGGCATCCGTAGGGCTGGTCGCAGAGGCCGTAGTCGATTGTCGCTCCTCTCGACACGAACTCGTCGTGGAGCGCATCCACATCGGAAACCCAGAAATAGATGTTCCAGAGCTTGTCGGCTACGGTCCAATGCGGGACGACATGCTTGGGGTCGTCAGCTTGCCGCAGCATCACATACATGCCGTCGCGATGCAGGATGACGAAGCTTGGCGGCTCGCCCCAAAACCGTTCGTAGTGGAATCCCATCGTGTCGCGGTAGAAGTCCGCCGCCGCCACCACGTCCTTCACGAGCAGGACAGGGGCGGATGCCGTCAGGCGGGCTGTTGGGGTGGCGGTCATCGTATGGCTTTGTCAGGAAATCCTTGTGCTTCTTGCGCCTTTTCGTGGCCAACCCTCATTCCAGCTTCGAATCCGTCCGCGGATCGAACGCGGCCCGCACCCCTTCGCCGATGAAGATGCCGAGCAGGCTCACGAGAAAGAGCGCAAGCGAGGGGTAGAGGGTGAGCCACCAGGCGTAGGGCTGCGACTGGCCCTGGTCGAGGAGGTTTCCCCAGCTCGGTGTGCCGGGCGGCAGGCCGAAGCCGAGGTAGTCCAGCGCGGTGAGGGTGAAGATCGCCCCGACGAGGGCGAAGGGGAAGAAGGTGATCACCGGGACGAGGGCGTTCGGCAGGATGTGGCTGAACATGATCTTCCACCGTCCGATGCCCATCACCTTCGCGGCCTCGACGAAGGGCAGTTTGCGCAGGCGGAGGAACTCGGCCCGCATATAGTAGGAGATGCCGCTCCAGCTGAAGATGCCGTAGACGAAGCCGAGCAGGAGGAAGCTGCGTCCGTAGATCGAGCTGAGCAGGATCATGATGAGGAGGAAGGGCATGGCCTCCCAGATCTCGGTGAGACGCTGGCCGACGAGGTCGGTCTTGCCGCCGAAGTAGCCCTGCACCGCGCCGAGGAAGATGCCGCTGAGGTAGGGGAAGACGACGAGCAGCGCGCCGAAGATCAGGGCGGTGCGCGTGGCGTAGAGGATGCGCACGCCCACGTCACGGCCGCTGTTGTCGAGGCCGAGGGCGTGGCCCTTCACGGGGCGGAAGGGGAACTCGACGGTCTCGCGGGTGAATCGCACCGAAAGCCGACCCGAGGGAGTGGAGAGGTCGTAGGGCTCCTGCGGCACGACCTTGGCCTTCTCCGCGATGGCGAGGATGGCGGCCCGGCTTGGTTCGTCCAGCGTCTCCCACAGCGCCGGGGGATCGCCGAGGAATTCGAGTTCGGGCGAGAGCACGGCCTTCTCCGCCTTGCCGCTCCCGGCGCGGCGCTCCATCGCGACACGGACGAGTTTGGGCGCGGCGCGTCCGGGGGTGAAGGGGGGCAGGTTGAAGACGATACCCTCTTCGTTCGTCGCGTTCGCGGTGGGGGCGGCCTCGTTGGCGAAGCGCTGGACGAGACCGGCGCGGATGGGATCGGGCAGGGTCACGCCGGAGGCGGCGAGGGGTTGCCCGCGCAGGTCGAGGTCGGCTGCTTTGCCGTAGAAGCCCGCCGCGCCGCGGCTGCGTTGGATCGCGAGGTTTGCGTCGACCTCGACGGTGGCGATCTGGTCGGCGGGGGCGAAGGTCAGGGTCAGGGTGGGATCCAGCTCGATCTGGGCGGGGGAAAGCGACTCCTCCGGTCCGTAGCGGACGGGTGGCCAGAGCATCCAGTTTCCCTCGGTCTCGGCGAAGAGGGGCGTTTTCTCCAGCTCCTTGTAGCGCGGCTGGGTGTGGACGCCGGAGCCGGTGAAGGCGGATTCGGGATAGAAGCGGAAGACGGGGAAATGGAGCTTCCTGTTGGCCTTCACGATCAGGGGACGGTCGTTGGCGAGGAAGTTCGCGAGCAGGCTGAGGACGAAGATGGAGAGGAGGAGGAGGAGCGACCACTTGGCGCGCTTGATCTTCCCGAAGCGGGCGAGACGCCGCCGGGTGTTCGGATCGAGGAGATGGAAGCCGAGGCGGGCCATGCGGTCAGGATTCGCCGCCGAAGTGGATGCGGGGATCGACGAGTACGTAGCAGAAATCGGAGAGGACGCGCCCTAGCAAGGCCACCAAGGAGCCGAGGCCGAGGGTGCCCATGAAGACCATGTAGTCGCGTCCGACGATGGCGTCGAGGGTGAGGAGGCCGATGCCGTTGATGGCGAAGACGCGCTCGATCAGCACGGCGCCGGCGAACATGATCGAGAGGATGCCGCCGATGCCGGTGACGATGGGGATGAGGGCGTTGCGCAGGGCGTGGCCCCAGACGGCTCGGCGCATCGTGCCGCCCTTCGCGAGGACGGTGCGCACGTAGTCCTGCGCGATCTGGTCGAGGAGGGAGTTCTTCTGGAGGATGGTGAGGACGGCGAAGTTCCCGATGACGTAGCAGAGCACGGGGAGGAACATGTGGTGGGTCTGGTCCTTCACTTTCTCCCAGGTGCCGAGTTGGTCCCAGTTCTCCGAGCGGAAGCCGCCGATGGGGAACCAGTCGTAGAACTGGTCCGAGGTGCCGCAGAAGAGCGTCTTCAGGATCATCCCGAAGGCGAAGGCGGGGATGGCGTAGAGGACGAGGACGACGACGGAGGAGAGCACGTCGAAGGGCTTCCCGTTGCGCAGGGCCTTGGCGATGCCGAGGGGCACGCAGATGAGGTAGGTGAGGACGAAGCCGGTGATCCCGAAGGTGAGGGAGATGGGGAAGCGCTCCTTCACGAGCTGCCACACGGTCTTGTTGTTGTATTTGTAGGAGTAGGCCTTCAGCCCCATGGCGTCGGGGACGAGCCAGGTCCAGTAGCGGACGAGGAAGGGCTTGTCGAAGCCGAACTCGCGCTCGATGGCCTTGCGTTGGTCCTCGGTGATGCTGACGTTGCTGCCCGAGCCGCCCCCGGCCTCGCCCGATCCCATCCCGCGCATCTGGGCGATGCGCTGCTCGACCGGTCCGCCGGGCACGAACTGGGTCAGGGCGAAGACGAGGATGGTGATCCCGAGCAGGGTCGGGACGATGAGAAGAAGGCGGCGGATGAAGTAGCTGAGTCGCTCCATGCCTTTAGTTGCCGTTCGTGGGTGGGAGGGTGGATGCGGGAATGCCTTGCGCCAGGCCGAGTGCGCTGGATTCGCGGCGCGGAAGGGTGGGGGTGGCCGCCCTTTCCACCGTCGCGGGGCCTCGGCGGAGCGTCCCGGAGGGACGCAAGACATTAGCCGGGGGTGGACCCGCGAAGCGGGGGAACCCCCGGAACCCGTCGCCCCAAACCAAAGCGCCCCGGAGGGGCGC
This sequence comes from uncultured Akkermansia sp., assembly GCA_964435425.1. Lineage (GTDB taxonomy): Bacteria > Verrucomicrobiota > Verrucomicrobiia > Verrucomicrobiales > DEV007 > Arctic95D-9. Next base: position 3,650 of record CAYSZN010000251.1, read on the forward strand.
GAGAAGTGGGGAATCCGACCCGACTCTCCCGCATCGGACGTTTCTCCCGCCCCTCCGGGGCGGTCCGATCTTGCGTCGGCGGATCCGGTGGTTGCGCTCGTTCCTCGCTCCACCACCGGCTACTTTCTCCCGCCTCTCCGAGGCGGTCCAGTCTTGCGCCGGCGCACCCGGTGGTTGCGCTCGTTCCTCGCTCCACCACCGGCTGGTTTCTTCCGCCCCTCCGGGGCGTTTCCATGGATTGCTCCGATCCTGATCCGTCATGCCAATCGTGACCTGCTGTCGGCGTTTTCAGCGGAGCGGTTCGGCGCGTGCGACGTCGCTCGCGGCGGGGGAGAAGACCTTGTCGAAATAGACGTCCCGCGGCGGGGCGGGCAGGGCGGAGCCGTTCGCCCGCGCGGCCTTGAGGTCGTCGGCCTGGAAGGCGTCGTTCCACCAGTAGTCGACGGTGGCCCATTCGTCGGAGTACTTGCCGAGGACGTGGTCGGGCATGCCGAACTTGTTCCAGTAGAGGAGGCGCACGTAGTCGATGTGCCAGAGGAGGACGTAGGGAGTCTCCTCGTAGAGGATCTGGTCGATCTTGCGGATGATCTCGTGGCGCTCGGCCACGTCGAACACTTCCCGGGTCTGCTCGATGAGCGCGTCCACCTCGGCGTTCTTGAAGCCGGTGATGTTGTTGCCCGCCTTGAGGTCCGCGGCGGCGGAGTCCCACATGCCTTCGGGATCCTTGATCGGGCTGGCGCCCCAGGCGGCCCAGGTGATGTCGAAGTTGTACTCGTCCATGTCGTTGGCCCAGGCGGCCCAGTCCTTCTGGTCGATCTTCAGCTCGATGCCCACATCCTTGAGCGCCTCCTCGTAGATGAGGAGAAACTTCGTCGTCGTCGGATCGCGCGTCAGGAAGTTCATCACGAAGGGCTTGCCGCCCTTCTCCAGCTTGCCGGTGGCCGGATTCACCTTCCAGCCCGCCTCGGCCAGCAGGGCGCGGGCCTTCTCGACGTCGAACTCGGTCTCGGTGTTCGGGTTTGGATGGGCCTCGTCCCAGAGGTCGGGCCAGTAGGAGCTGGTCAGGGCGTACTGGTCGAACATGATCGTCTGGTTCATCCGCTTCCGGTCGAGGAGGTGGGCCAGCGCCTTGCGGACGCGCTTGTCGCTGTAGGGCTCGCGGCGCAGGTTCATGGCGAAGCCCTGGAAGCTGACGGGATCGTAGTTGTGGATCGACTGCTTCACGATCCAGTTCTTGTCGAAGCGTTCGCCGGTGGTCTCCTTGACCCACTGGCTGGAGGTGTAGACGGCGAAGGAGTCGAACTCGCCCTTCTTGAAGGACTCGAAGGCGACGTCCTGCTGGGGATAGAAACGGTATTCGACGGTGTCGAAGTTGAGCAGTCCCTCGGTCGTGGGATCGCCGGCGCGCCAGTAGTCGTCGCGCTTCTCCATGCGGGCGAAGTGGGGCTCGGAGACCTGGCCGAGGCGGTAGGGGCCGGAGACGACGGGGAACTCGAAGTTCACCTTGTTGAAGTCCTGGTCCTTCCACCAGTGCTTCGGCATGATGCGGAAGGCGCTGCAGGCGAGGAGGTTCTTCCAGTGGACCTCGTCGGCGTGGATCACGACGGTGCGCTCGTCGGGGGCCTCGATCTTGACGAGCCGCCTCAGGAGGGATTGGATCGGGCCGGTGAGGTGGTCGGGGTTCTTCACCGCCTCGAAGCTCCAGACGACGTCCTCGGAGGTGAGGGGCTTGCCGTCGCTCCACTTGGCGCGCGGATCGAGGTGGAAGGTGAAGATCTTCTTGTCCTCCGAGATCTCCCAGCGCTCGGCGAGACCGGGGCGGTCCTCGAGGGTGATGGGATCGGTGTCGAGGAGGTTCTCGAACATCAGCCGGAAGATCTCGCGGGAGAAGACGTTGTTGTCGATCTGGTAGTTGAAGCTCTTCGGAAACTGCGAGGCGAAGACGGAGATCTTGCCGCCCGGTTCGGCGAACTCCGAGGCGAGGGGGGAGGGCGCGGCCTGCCAGTCGGCTTCGGGAAACTGCTGCGCCGTGGCGGAGGCGAAGGTGGCGAGAACGAGCAGGGCGGCGGAGAGGCGGGTCATTGACGGGGAACCGAGTGAAAGGTGAAAAGTAAAAAGTGAAAGGTCTCTCGAAATGGGCGGTGGCCCGTTCTCCGACCGATGGGCCGGGAAAACGCTCAAATTCGGTCAAGCCGCAACGTTCCGCCAAAGCGGGCCGAAATCAACGCCGGATCGACGGGAGGGAAGATCGTCCGATCATCCGACGGCGTTTCCTATCGTTTAAGATGAGCCACGGCCGCTTGCGGCCGTTGGCTCTAGCGCCTGGTTCGGC
>CAYSZN010000252.1:0-5976 GCA_964435425.1 uncultured Akkermansia sp.
CCGACGACGGTGCAGGAGCCCGGCGCGGTCCCGCGGTTCACGGTGCAGAATTCGCGGAAGGTGTTGCCCTCCCCGATGCGGAGATGGGTCGGCTCGCCCGCGTATTTCAGGTCCTGCGTCCGCTGCCCGATCGACGAGTAGGGAAAGAACTCGTTGTTCGCCCCGATCTCGCTCGGCCCGGCGAGGGTGACGTGGTTGTGGAGGCGGCAGCCGTCGCCGAGCCTCACCCCCGCGCCGATCACGCAGTAGGGGCCAATGGCGATCCCGTCCCCGAGCTCCGCGCCCGGATCGACGACCGCCGTTGCATGAATCTCGTTCGCCATTCCAGCTCCTGAATTCCAGCTCCTAGCTCCTGCCAATCAATCCATCAGCGCGAACTTCAGCTCGCCCTCGGACGTCGTCTCTCCATTGACGCTGCAACGGCATCTCGCCTGGCCGATGTTGCGGCGGATCTTCAGGATCTCGGACTCGATCACGAGGGTGTCGCCGGGGAAGACGGGCTTGCGGAACTTCACGCCGTCGGCGCTCATGAAGTAGCCGATCTTGCCCTGGTTCTCCGGCTGGCGGAGCAGGGAGATGCTCGCGACCTGGGCCATGGCTTCGACCTGGAGCACACCGGGCATGACGGGATGGCCGGGGAAATGGCCCTGGAAGTAGGGCTCGTTGATCGTCACCTGCTTCACCCCGGTACACTTGAATTCGCCGTCGAAGCCGACGATGCGGTCGACCATGAGGAAGGGGTAGCGGTGCGGCAGGACCTTCTGCACTTCGATGTTGCTCATCACGCCCTCGCCCGTGGGGATGCTCACCGAGGGAACGGCGGCGAGGGTCTGAGCGTAGGTCTTCGCGAGCTTCCCGGCCATCTCCGTGTTCGGGCCATGCCCGGGCTTCACGGCGATGACGTGCCCCATGATGCGCTTCCCGCCCAGCATGAGGTCGCCGACGAGATCGAGGACCTTGTGGCGGGCGAACTCCTCGGGGTAGCGCAGCGCCTCCTTGCTCATCACCGAGTCGCCCTTGATGACGATGGCGTTCTCGAGGCTGCCGCCCTTGATGAGGCCCTTTTCCAGCAGCGGCTGGACGTCCTCGTAATAGACGAAGGTGCGGGCGTCGGCGATCTCCCGCTCGTAGGTCTCGGGCGTGATCTCGGTGGAGTAGAACTGGGTCATGCGTCCGTTCGGACCCACTTGGGTGCAGGAGATGCGGAAGCTCTTGTCGGGAACGATCGTGAGGATCGATCCGCCCTTGGTCTCGAGGTGGATGGGCTCGCGGATCTCGAAGACGCGCCGGTTCGCCTCCTGCTCGACGATGCCCGCCTTCTTGATGCAGTCGACGAAGGGCCGCGCCGATCCGTCGCCGATGGGCGGCTCGTTCGCGTCCATCTCGATGATGGCGTTGTCCACGCCCAGGCCGACGAGGGCGGAGATGACGTGCTCGACGGTGTGGACCTTCACCGAACCTTCGGCAAGGGTGGTGGCCCGCTCGACCGTCTGGACCTTGGAGACATGGGCATCGATGAAGGGCTTGTCGGGCAGGTCGACGCGGCGGAACTTGATCCCCGTGTCCGCCGGAGCCGGCGTCATCGTGAGGGTGACCTGCTCGCCGGTATGCAGGGAGGTGCCTGTCAGGGCGGCGGAGGACGCGAGGGTCTGTTGTTTCTGGGCCGACATGGAGGAAGAGGGTCCGGGAAGGTTGGGAAAAGGGGAACCTCTAGCGCAAATGCGGGGATAGTCCAGTGTTTATGGCCCTCCCACGGCAGCGGCGGAAGGAGGTGCGGACTCCCAAATGGCCGTCTCAATCGCAATCGATTTGCATTATTTAATATTGCAATCAATTTGCATGAATGCTTGCCACCCCATCCTCCCATCCGCCACTTCATGACGTCCTGATCGTCGGCGCGGGACCGGCCGGGCTCGGCTGCGCGGCGGCCTTGAGGGCTTGCGGCGTGGAGCGGCTGCTCGTGCTGGAGCGCGAGGCGGTCGGAGCCGCCTTCGAGCGCTGGCCCGCGCAGATGCGGATGATCACCCCCTCCTTCCATTCGAATCCCTTCGGACAGCCCGACCTCAACGCGATCACCCCGGACACCTCTCCTGCCGACTTCCTCGGACGGGAGCATCCCTCCGGCCGGGACTACGCCCGCTACCTGCGGGCCGTCGCCGACCACTGCGAGCTACCAGTCGAGACCGGAATCGAAGTGACATCGGTGGCGAGAGAGGAGGACGGGCTCCGCCTCGAGACCAGCTCCGGCCCCCGCCGCGCCCGATGCGTGGTCTGGGCCGCTGGGGAGCTGTTCCACCCATACGATGGTGGCATCGTGGGAGCGGAGCATTGCCTCCACAACAGCCGCGTCGCCGACTGGGGCGAACTGCCCGGCGTCGAGCATGCCATCGTCGGCGGCTTCGAGAGCGGGATCGACGCCGCCGTGCATCTCGCCCGAGCCGGAAAGACCGTCCACGTCCTTTCCCGGGGCGAGCCCTGGCATTCCGACCATCCCGACCCCAGCCGCGCCCTCACCCCCTACACGCGGGACCGCCTCAAAGCCTCCTTCCTCGAGGCCCCCGGAACGATCCGCCTCTACAAAAACGCCGACATCGCCGAGGTGACGAAGCAGGGAGACCATTACGTGCTGACCGACCGCGAGGGAGTTCCCTTCGAGATCTCCACCCCGCCCATTCTCTGCACCGGATTCCGCGGAGCGCTGCGCGGGGTCGAGGCGCATTTCCACGATGCGGAGGGAAATCCCGTCTTCACTGAAGAGGCGGACGAGTCGCCCACGACGCCCGGCCTGTTCTACAGCGGACCCGCCCTGCGCCATCGGGGCACGCTCTTCTGCTTCCTCTACAAGTTCCGAGCCCGTTTCGGCGTCGTCGTGCGCGGGATCGCCGACCGGCTCGGTCTGGAATGGGAGGGGCCTCTCGCCCGCTGGCGCGAGCGGGGATTCCTCGTCGAGGATCTCGCCTGCTGCACCGACTGCCAATGCGCGGTCGGAAGCGAAGCCGACAACGCACCTGCCGACGACTACCGCGAGGTCGGTGCCCATGCCGCCGGCCATGTCGTCCCCCGATGAAGGCATCCGGCCACCGCATTCCCGCCAACGCCCTGCTGCGGGATCTCGCCGAGGCGCTCGCCCAGCAGATGTTCTACTGGGGCCGCGACGTGATCCACCCCGGAGGCAATCTCCTCGTCGCCCACGGATTCGACCGGCGTCCCTCCGAGGGGCTGAAGGGCACCAGCTGCTACCGCAAGGCGCTCGACGAAGGGTTCGTCGAACTCCACGGAGCCTGCGCCGGCTGGTATCCCGACGCGCCCGAGGAAGCGGCCTTCCTCTACATCCGGAACCGCTACCGCTGCTTTCTCTACTCCGGCGGAGGGCCTCCCGTGCCCGGCCACTACCCTGACAGGCATCTGCGGACCGAGCCTTCCACGAAGCGGCTCACCCTGAGCCACCGCTTTCTCGATTGGTGGCTCGACTACGAAGACTGGATCGCAGGCACCGTCGGCTCCCGCTACCGGGAATCCTGCCACCGTGCCTTCGGCCAACTGCCGAAGTCCGCCCCATGGCTGCCGCCCGATGCAGGCCTCGCCTGGCTGCGTGCCTACCGCAGCGATCCCGAGTCGGCAGGACGGGCACGGCGCAGACGGTAGCGGTGAGCGGGCAACGTCCGCATGGCCTTCTTTTGTCTGGATTGGCCAATCTGACGGTTTTTTTGGTGTGTTCTCATTTTTATATGAAAAATATTGAAATTATAATAAACATCCCTTAAGATTCCCATCATCCCGCCACAGCCATGACCCTCGAATCCGCGATTTTCCTGACGACGTTTTCGTTCAGCCATGTCTTTTTCCCCGGCCACCCCACCCCGCTGCTGCTGGCCACGGGTGGAATGGGCATGAGAAAGGCCTGGCAGTTCACCCTCGGCATGGCGATCGCCCACGGGCTCCTCATGGCCCTCGCGCTCGGCGTGGGACAGTTCTTCCTGAAGATGCTGACCTCGGCCTGGCCCGGCGGGAAGTTCTGGCTCAGCCATGTCGATATCCCCATCCTCCTCGTCCTCGGCTGCCTCCTCCTCCGCGAAGCCTTCCGCAAGGGCGGGGAAGTCGAGCGCGCCCGCAAGATGCTCGACCCGAAGCGACCCTTCCTCACCGGCGCGGCGATCGGCTTCATTCCCTGCCCCGACACGATCGGCTACGCCATGATCGGCGGCGCCATCGGAATGAACGGCTTCGCCCACGCCGCCACGGCGACCTCCATCGTCTTCCTCGGCACCGCCCTCGGCTTCTGCAGCGTCACGGCCGTGGCCTCCTTCATGCCGAAGCTGGTGAAGAGCCCGAAGCTCGGTCCCGCGATCTGCTTCGTCACCGCGCTGATCTGCTTCGCCAACGTCACCTGGCGCACTTGGAACACCTGGAACGACTGGGCCTGACCATTTCCCGAACCTTGCCGATGAAACGCCTCCTTCTTCCCCTGCTCTCCCTCTGCCTTCTCGCCTCCTGCTCGGGGAGCAAGAAGGAGGATCCCACCGCTGCGGCCGACTGGCGGCCCGAGGACGCCAGCACGGCGAGGCACATCACCAGCGTCCACCACTTCATGATCGGCCCCGCGCCCGAATCGCACCTGCGCATCGACAAGGATACCGCCACGGGCAAGATCGTCGGGGAATTCCGCAAGGATGTCCTCGAAACCCTCGGCGGCGAACGGGCGCTCTACGTCCTCGGCTGGGACGGCAATCCCCACCAGTCCTCGCGGCACGAATACCTCTTCTTCCTCGAGGCGCTCCACGCCTACCTCGTCCTCAACCATCCCGAATGGGACGGCGGCGAGGGCAAGGCCCCCAACGCGGAGAAGCTCACCGCCACCGGCGTCCGGTAGGGGAAAATCCGAAGCTCGAAATCCGAAGCCCGCCATTCGAATTTCGGGCTTCGGAGGGCCACCACACTCGCAGACCTTTTACCTTTTACTTTTCACCTTTTACGGCGGCCAAAGGCCGCGAGCTTCACAAAATCATCCCCGCGGCGACGGTCTCGTTCGTCTGCGAGTCGATGAGAATGAAGCTGCCGGTGGCCCGGTTGCGGCGGTAGGAATCGTGGATCAGCGGTGCCGATGTGCGCAGGGAGATGCGTCCGATCTCGTTCAGGCGGAAAACCTTGTCGTCCTCGATCTTGTGCAGGGTGTTGATGTTCACCTTGTAGCGCACGTCCTTGACGATGGCCTTCACCTCCTTGGTGGTGTGCCGGAGATAGTATTTGGAGTTCGGGGAGAGCTGCGTCGACTCGGAGAACCAGCAGATCATCGCCTCGATCTCCTGCTCCTTCTTCGGAGGATTGTTCGGCTTCACGATCATGTCCCCACGGCTGATGTCGATCTCGTCCTCGAGGGTGATGGTGCAGGAGAGCGGAGCGAAGGCGGATTCCTGGGGACCTTCGAAGGACTCGATCGCCTTGATCCTCGTGGAGAAGCCCGAGGGCTGCACCACGACCTCGTCGCCGGGACGGAAGACCCCGCCCGCCACGCGCCCGGCGTAGCCGCGGAAGTCGTGGTATTCGTCGGAGTGCGGGCGGATCACCCACTGGACGGGGAAGCGCGCGTCGACGTGGTTGTGGTCCGACCCGATGTAGACCGTCTCGAGATGGTAGAGCATGGTGGGCCCTTCGTACCAATCCATATGCGCCGATTTCTCGACGACGTTGTCGCCGTGGAGGGCGCTGATCGGGATCGCGACCATATCGACGATGTTGTCGAGGCGGGAGGCGAACTTCTTGAACTCGCCGACGATCTCCTCGAAGCGCTCCTTGCTGTAGTCGACGAGGTCCATCTTGTTCACCGCGAGGATGACGTGGCGGATGCGGAGGAGGTCGGCGATGAAGGCGTGGCGGCAGGTCTGCTCGATCACCCCGGTGCGCGCATCGACGAGGATGATCGCGAGGTTCGCGGTGGACGCGCCAGTGACCATGTTCCGCGTGTACTGGATGTGGCCG
>CAYSZN010000253.1:0-5963 GCA_964435425.1 uncultured Akkermansia sp.
TCCGTGGAGGTAGCCTTCCTCCCAGTGCTCTCCGGTCGGGGCGATGGGCTGGTCGTAGGTGCGCGCCACGCTCCAGCGCTCGCTCGTCGTCGTCATCTGCCCGGTGAAAATCCCGTCGTAGAGGCGGTTCGGGGTGGCGTCCTTGATGTCGACGAGACGGTTGCCGAGGCGGAGCCGCGTCGTCCTGACCTTCGACCCCTTGAAGTTCAGGTGGCCGCCCGAGACGTCGATCTTCGAGCCCTCGCGCATCACCACGGACTCGCCCGCGCTGATGGTCACGCTGCCGCCCACGGTGGTGAACTCCCCGACGGTGCGCTGGACGAGGCCCGCGAAGCCGGTGGCGTCGGCGAGGGGCGTGCCGACCCAGTCGGTCCCTCCGTAGCTGCCCCGGAAGCGGGAATCGACGACGATGGTGGCGTTGCGGAGCCCGCTGCCGCGTTGCAGGGGCGAGTTCGCCAGCTCGGCCCCGCGCAGCTCGAGGGCGAGGAGATACTGCTGGATGGAGGCGGCGATGCCGGTGCTGCCGGAGGCGTCGACGAGGGCGCCCCGGTCGAGGTAGACCTGGCCGAGCGACTGGAGGAAGCGGGCGTTCGGGCTGGTGCCGCCGACGCCGAGGAGCCGCCATTCCCCGGCGGAAAGGCGGATGTCGCCGGAGTGGGCCTGGATGGAGGCCTTGCGTCCGAGGTGGATCGCCTTGCCCGTCACGTTGATCTGGGAGCGCAGGGCGAGCTGCGTGCCGATCGTGGTCTCGTCGCTGCGGAGCTCGGGCAGGATGCGGACGACGGAGCCCTTGCCGAAGCGGACCGTTCCCGTCCTCTGCGGGAGGAAGGGCGTTCCTACTCCAGAGGAGGGATTGAAGGCGGCGTTGCCGATGGCGTCGTAGCTGGCCTCGATGTCGATGCGTCCGTTCAGCGAGACCGAGGTCGAGCTGGCCAGCGCGCCGTTCTGCGCGATCTCGCGCCCGACGAGGGCGATGCTGCCGCGCGGGGCGGCGACGAGGCCGCTCTGCTCGACGAGTCCGGCGGGAGCGCCTCCGCCCGGAGGCGTGACGGAGCCGACGTAGACGTCGAGGCCGCGCAGGCTCGGGTCGTTCGAGGAATGCGCCGCGATCCCGACCTGCATCCCGGCGGCGAGGATGGTCTGTCCGTCCGGCGTGAGGATGGTGCCGCCTTGCCGCACGTTCGGCCCGACGAGCATGATACGACCGCCCGACTTCGCGGCGTTCGTCGGGCTGGAGATCGTCGCGCCGCGCTGCACGACGACGCCGCCGTAGCGGCCGATCGCCGGATTGGGCGCTTCGGGGACGAAGGCGGGCGTGCCCTGGGCGCCGGCGGGGAGGTCGATGCCGGAGAAGAGGAACTGCGCGTCGGGGTTGTTGAGAAGGCCCCGCGCGACGAGGTTGTCGTTGATGGGCAGGGACGAGGCCACGAGCGTTCCCGTGTTCACCTGGCTGCCCGCGCCGAAGAGGATGCCGTTGCGGTTGAGCACGTAGACCTGCCCCGGCGCCTCGATCGAGCCGAGGATCTGGCTCGGCGCGTTCGAGGGATCGTTGACCTTGTTGAAGGCGATCCACTTGTTCGCGTCCGCTCCGGCGGCCCGCTGGTCGAAGCGCAGGGTGGTCTGGCGTCCGACGTTGAAGGTCTTCCAGCTCAGGAGGGCGGTCTGCTGGGTCTGGCGGATGTTGACGGTGCTGCGTCCGCCCGAGGCGGTCTCGGTGGGCGCGTTCGCCCCGGACCACACCGCAGTGCCGGCGGCGACTCCGGGATCGACTTCGAGGCCGCCGGGGCGCAGGCCGTTGGCGACGTTCGGCAGCCTTGTGCCGGGCGCGTTCGGGTTGATCCCCGCGTTGTTCCCCGAGGCGGTGGCCCGGGCGGCGGTCTGCATCGCCTCGACGGAGCGCAGGGCGCGGGTGGTGCGGGCGAGGTTGTCGCGGGCGTTGGACCTCGCCGCGGCGGCGGCCGCGGCCGAGGAGCGCTGGGCCGCGGCGGCGCGCTGCTGGGGAGAGCCGGCCGATGCTCCGCCTCTCAGGATGTCGCCTGCGGAGACGACACAGGGACTGGTCCCGAGAAGGGCCGCGGTCGCGAAGGCGGCGAAGGGTCCGGTGAGCCAGGGGCGGCGGAAGGTGGAGAGTTTCATGCGGGGAGAAATCCGAAATCCGAAGCTCGAAATCCGAAGTCACTCGGTTTCTTCCGGGAGCAGTTTCGAGAGGACCATCTCGTTGATGGCGATGGGATGCTCGCGGAGGAGCCCGGAGAGGTAGGTTTCGGTTCCGGCACGGGCGCGCTCGACGCGGAGCCGTTCGGCCAGCGGCTCGCGGATCTGCTCGAGCGTGGGGATGCGCGCCTCGCGGATGTCGAGGACCCTGACGAGATGCCAGCCGTCGTCCATGCGGACCGGGGCGGAGATGTCGCCGAGCGTCAGGCCGGGCAGGACGGCGCGGATGGCGGGATGGATGCGGTCCTCGGGCAGCCAGCCGATCTCGCCGCCCTTCGCGGCGGAGGTCGGCTCCTCGCTCTCCTGCGCCGCGAGAGTGGCGAAGGACTGGGGATTCTCCGCCAGCGCGGCAGCGAGGCGCTTCGCCTTCGCTTCGGCGTCGGCCGGCTCGTCGCCACCCTCCGCCGGGCGGGGAGCGGCGACGAAGATCTGGGCGAGATGCCAGGATTTCGGTTGGAGGAAGGATTCGCGGTTCGCGCCGTAGGCGGCGGCGAGGTCGGCCTCGCTCGGATAGCCTTCGGGCGGAGCGCCCACGGATTCGAGGTAGGTGTTGGCCACGACGCCGTCGCGCAGCAGGCGCATTCGCTCGGCCACGGCGGCGCTCTTGTCCCATTCGGCGGCCATGGCCTCGCGCAGGACGAGCCGCTGCACGAGAAGAGCCCTCACATACTGGCCGAAGGCGGCGGGATCGCGGCGCAGGGCCTCCCGCTCCGCCTCGCCGAGGGCGGCGAGGTTCTCCCGCACGTCGCCGACGCGGACCTCCAATGCGCCGACGCTGCCGATGACCTCGTCGGTCTCCTGCGCGAGGGCCGGGACGGTTCCCGAACAGGCGAGAAGGGCGATGAGAAAGAGAGCTTTGTCAGGAAAAAACATGGCTGTGTCAGGGAAAGGTCGGGCGCTTTCCAAGGGGGCTTATCTCTGGAACGGGACCCGTGACCGGAATCCGTGTGAACTTGCCGTCACATTCGGACTGCGGCTCACGGCGCTGGCGCCGGCGGCGTGGCCGGTGCGGAAGCGGCCGGCTCGCCTTCGCGGACCATGCCGTCGGAGAGCTTGTCCTTGTAGTCCTGCACCTGCTCCTCGAGCTTCACCTTGGCCAGTCCGGTGAAGGGCTCGCGGGCGAGGAGGGCCTTGCCGAAGGCGTAGTTCTCGTAGCGGTCGAGGATCTCCTTGCCGGTCTCGTAGAGCTGGAGGTTGCGGCGCTCGCGGTCGGAGACGGTGTGCTCGAGGCGCAGCGACTTGTCGAGGAGGCGGAGGCGCTCGGCCTCCTTGGCCCGGGCGATGTCGGCGATCTGGTGGTAGGAGGCCTTCCATTTCTCCAGCGAGGCGGCGAAGGCGGCGGTGCGGGCCTGCTCGGCCTCGAGCTTCTGCGCCTGCTCCGCGATGGTCTTGTCGGCGATGGCCTGGTCCTCGTCGGCCCGCTTGAGGGCCTCCTCGAGCTTGGCGGAGAGATCCTTGATCTGGCGCTCGCTCTGCGTCTTCAGGGCCTGGAGTTCGGCGTCGAGGCGCGCGCGCTCGGCCTCGACGTTGCGGAGCTGCAGCATGGTCCCGCGGAGGGATTCGCGCAGCTTCGCCTCGACCGCGGCCTGGTCGTCCTGGGCCGTCGATGGGACCGTGGCGGCCGCCGCGAGGAGGAGGCAGGCGGCGAATCGGAGGAGTTTCGCATTCATGTCAGGAATGTCGGGAGGGGCGTGGGTCAGAATTTCGCGTTGAAGTCGAACATGAGGATGTCGCTTTTCAGCGGCGGGCCGGCGATCTCGTTCGCCCCCATCCAGCGCAGGTTCACGTTCACCTTGGGCGAGACCGCGAGGCCCGCACCGATGGTGAAACCCTCGACGTTCGTGCCGCCGAGGCCGAAGTCGGAGTCGGCGAAGGCGTCGAGGACGGCGTCGGACTCGACGAAGCGGTAGCCGACGAGGGCGTTCCAGTCCCAGGTCCGGGCGAGGACAGGCTTGCCGAACTGCACACCGGCGTTCCAGGCGACGTTGCCGCCCTCGTATCGGCCGATGCCGCCGGCCGCGGGGACGGGGCCGCGGTTGTTCAGGGCGATGCGCTCGATCTCGTCCTTGTCGTAGCCGAGGTTCATCGCGTATTCGCCGAGCAGGCTGACCTGGAAGGGCTCCCAGAAGTTCAGGTCGATGCGTCCGTTGTAGGAGAGCACCTGGAATTCGGAGGCGAGGCCGAAATACTGGTATTGGTTCGTCGTCCCGAAGTTGTTGAGCGGATCGGGGACGATGTTGCGGAGCGCCATGTAGGTGTTCCCCTTCTGGGCGAAGGGCGGGCGGCGCTCGTCGGTGCTGCCGGCATCGTTCGCGGTGATGGGGATGTAGGGATCGGAGAGCTCGCCCTCGACGTCGCCGAAGTCGTGGTAGCCGATCGCGAACTTGCCCTCGACCTGCTTCGTGAGGACGAAGTCGACCCCACCCTGCGCACCGTAGAGGTAGCGGTCGCTGCTCTCGAACTTGTCGGGATCGTTGTTCGGGAAGTTGAAGCCCGAGTTGAAGATCGGGAAGGCTCCGGCGGTGAGGAAGGCCCCCAGGTTTTCGTTGATCTGGGGCGAGGCCTTGAAGGCGAGGCCGTCGAACATGACGTCGTTGTCCCACATGATGTCCGAGGTCCGGTAGAAGGGATTCTCGAAGCGCCCCGCCGAGGCGGAGACGGCGGTCGATCCGATCGCGCCGTCCCAGCGGACGAAGGCCTGGTCGAGCCAGAGGGAGTATTTGTTGAAGTTGCCTCCGAGGGTCTGGTTCGTGCTCACCGGGCTGCTGTCGTTGCCGGTGGCGGCGCGCAGGCCGATCATGAAGCCGTCGCCGATGTCGGCGTGGAGGCCGGCCCTCGCCCTCATGCGGAAGCGGTTGCGGTTCTCGTCCACGTTGAGCTGGGGCGAGAACTCGAAGCCGGCGATGTCGAAGGGCGAGCCCGTGTTGATGCGGTTGAAGTCGGGGAAGGACCCGGTGGTGTCGTTGCCGTCGGGGAAGCGGGTCGCGTCGAAGCGGAGGCGGAGGTCGCCGAAGAGGCGGATGTTCCTCTGCCATTCCGGGGTCTCGGCGAGCTCGCCGATGACGGCTTCCTTCCCGCTTTCCGCGACGATGAAATGCGTGTCCTGGACGGGCAGGTCGGCGAGGATCTCCTGCCGGATCTCCTCGCGGAGGCGGTCCTTCACCGGGCCGGGGATGTGGGTGACGACGATGTCCTCCTCGCTGGCCATGGCCGCGTCGGCGGCGACGAGGGCGGCGGCGGCGGCGTTCTGGCTCGCGATGGCCGCGTCGCGCTGCGCCTGGCTGACGAGCTCGGCGGCGTCGCCCTGGGTGAGGACGCCGCGCTCGACGAGGCGGTTGATGAGGTTGACGACGACGCTTTCGGTCGGCGTCGGGTCGGCTCCGCCGGAGACCAGGTCCGTCGGCACGGGCGGCTCCTCCAGCGGCGTCACGAGCGGATCGGGCATGGTGGGGGCGGGCTGCTCTGCGGCGGGTTGGTCCGACTGGTCTGACGAGTCTGACTGGTCCGACGGAGCAGGCGGAACGTCCGCATCCTGACCGAACGAAAAGAAAACAAAGGCGGCACTGACGAGAAGGCCTGTGAAGATCCGTGAAAACATCGGGAAAAGAGGGTTGGGTGGAGGGCTCGACAGGGTCGGGTTCAGGATTTTCGCGCGGTGAGCCGCAAATGGATGGGCATGGGCATGCCGGCCGGCGGCGGCTCGGGGAGGCGCAGGCTGCCCAGCACTTCGTCGCGGACGGCGCGGTCGA
>CAYSZN010000254.1:0-5951 GCA_964435425.1 uncultured Akkermansia sp.
AAGAACAGGGGCGAGCCGTCGCGGCTTTTCCCGACTTCGGGACGGCGGAAGCGGAACTCGAGCTGCGTCGCCGTCCCCGCCGCCACGGTGAAGCGCTGCCCCGCCTCGCTCGGCAGCATCGCTCCGCCCACGGCGAGGCCGCCCATGCTGCCCTTCTTCTCCTCCGTCGTCTGGTTGCGGGCAATCACGGAGACGCCGATGGAGCCGTCGTTGCCGTAGGAGGCCACCGCCGTATGCGTGAAGTCGGAAGGCGGCGGGCCGTCCTTGAGATCGGCGAAGACCGCCTCGCCGAGAAACTGATGGACCCGGCGCGACGGGTGGACCCGCTCGCGCACGGCCAGGTCGGGGCCGTAGTGGAAGATGCGCTCGAGCTTGTCGCCCACGATCTCCATCGCCGCCGCCGGATGGGTGTCGGGATCGACGCCACCCCCGAAGCGCGAGAGATGCCGTCCCAGATCGATGAAGAGCACGCCATTCGCCGCCGCCACCTCGCGGGCGGCGGTGGCGTAGGGCCGCTCGATCCCCCACTCCATGGCTCCGCCCCCGTAGTTCACCAGCGGCGGGCCGAAGAGGATGAGGTCGGCCTTTGCGGAGCGGGCGGCATCGACGATCTCCTGCAGGGCACGCTTGTAGGTGTCGATGGAGAGGAAGGTGAAGGCATCGTAGATGCCGTATTGGACGAGGACGAGATCCGGATCGTGGAGAAAGGCGTCGGTGTAGGCCCGGCGCAGCCCGTCGAAGACGGTGCCGTCGATGGTGGTGAGGTTCTCGAGGGCGATCTCGTCGCCCAGATAGTCGGTCAGCTTCGCCGTGCCGCCTTTCGGTGGGTTCAGCAGGCGGACGCCGCCCGGATAGAAGAACTCGCGGGCCATCAGAGAGAGGAAGGCGCCGCAATAGGAGTGGAGCGGGTTGTTGCTCTCCCAGGCCGTGGGCAGCGGGGTGTATCCCCCCATGACGTCGTCCCCGAGAGCCACGACGTGGACAGGAGCGCGGTCCTCCAGCTTCGGAAAGGTGCGGGGCAGGTATTGCTTCAGCCGCTCGCGCTGCTCGAGCGTCAGCGGGTAGGCCGCGGTCTCCTGGACCGCGATGGCGAAAAGCAGCCCGAGGGAGAGGGACGCAGCGAAAAATCTCATGAATCGTTCCGAACGAAGGATAAACGGAGGAGCAAGGGCGAACCTTAGTCAAAGGAGCCCGAAATTCAAGGTTGTTCGACCTTCCTGCCCCGCCCGCCTTCGTTGCGATTCGTCAGTGCCACGGCCCGAGAGAGCCAGATCATCGTCTCGGGAAACGCGGCGACCCCGCCCTCGTTCCTCGGAAGGATTGGGCCTTTCTCACAAGCGTCACTTGCGCGGCGGCAGAACGCCTCCCTTCGGCATCCACTGAGCGAACCGATAGGACATTGCCTCCTTTCCGCAAGGGAGCCCTGAAACGCCAGTTCGCCGTGCCTTGGGCCCGGCTGATCCCCGATCGCCTTGAATTCCGAATCTCGACGCGAACCAGATCTCCGTCGGGATCCGATGCGGTCCCCTTGACGTTGTGGAAAGGGCGGCTCGTCCGCACCCGCCGAGCCCCGGAGATCCTCACCGTCGGCGCCCGGCCTTTCACAAGGCTCGCCGGAAACTCCAGTTCGAAGACGTAGGCAGCACCCGAAAAGGGCGCATCGTCGTTCTCGCCATTCCCGTTCACCTGCCTCGTGTCGCTCGATTCCCCTATCGCCCCGACGACGACGAGGTTTCCGGAAACGGCGACCGAGCTCCCGAAATTGTCGTATTCGCCGGTATTCGACGCCTTCAGATAGGCCCACTGGCGCCATGCGTTTCCTTCGCGCAGATAGACATATGCCGCGCCGGCGAAATCGAGGGAATCGTCGCTCTGGTCACCGCCGCCCCCCCTTGCCGAACTGCCCTCGTACGCCGCCCCGACGACGACGACATCGCCGGAAATGGACACCGCGACGCCGAACTGATCCCCGATGCCCGGATTGGACGCCTTCAGATAGGCCTGCTCGCTCCAGAGCGTCCCGGTGCGAAGGAAGACATAGGCGGCCCCGGAGCCCGAAAGGTTGTCGTTGCTTCCGTCGCCATCGATTCCGGCCGCGTCGCTGCTTTCCCCTGCTGCTCCGACGACCGCCGTGTCGCCCGAGAGGGACACGGCCCAGCCAAAGCTATCCTGCTCTCCTGCGTTCGAAGCCTTCAGATGCGCCTGCTCGCTCCAGCCCCCGATTCCTTCGACGAAGACGTAGGCCGCCCCGGAACCTTCGGCCACCGAGGACTCCCCAAGGGCTCCGACCAGCACGGTTCCTCCTGAAACCGACACGGATGTGCCGAAGGAGGCGAACTCCGCCGCGTTCGAGGCCTTCAGATAGGCCCGCTGGCTCCATGTCTCTCCGCTGCGGGCAAACACGTAGGCGGCTCCGGCGAACTCCGCGCAATTGTCCGTTCCGTCGCCATCGACGGTGTTGGCGCTGCTGGCCTCCCCGGGAGCACCGAATACCGCGATGTCCCCATCGACCGCCACCGCCCATCCCAGAAAATCGCCCAGCCCGGCATTGTCAGCCTTGAGATAGGCCTGCTCCGACCAGGTCGTTCCACTGCGGACGAAGACGTAGGCGGCCCCCGAGGCCGCCTCCCCGCAGCTTTCCATGGGGCTCCCGACCACGGCAGTGTTGCCGGAGACCGCCACACTCCATCCGAAGAAAGCACCCCAATCGCTGTTCGAGGCTTTGAGATAGGCCTGTTGCGTCCATCCGGAAGGCCCACGGACAAACACATAAGCCGCGCCGGACTCGTCCGCGCAGTTGCAGGTGCCATCTCCGTTCACTCCGGTCGCGGAGCTGTCCTCCGCTATCGCCCCGACGATCACCGTGTCGCCCGACACTGCCACGGAGAAGCCGAATGCGTCATCCACATCCGCATTGTCGGCTTTCAGATAGGCTTGCTGCGCGATCGGATCGATCATGACGGGATAGGCCGCTCCCTCTTCGTCGACCTCCACCACGAGCTTGGCGCCTCGGCCCACCAGACGGGCCGGCAGAATCCGTCCCTTCGCATCCCAGGCCTTCAATGCCCCGTAGCGCAGCACGGTCTTTCCCTCGCCGTCGACAAAGGAGATGTCGGTTCCCTCGCCCCTCGCCAGCAATTCCCCACGCACCGCCAATTCGAGGCGTAACGGTCCTTCCCCTCCCCCGTTCCCTCCGGGACGTTCGCTCAAGGTCCAGCCCTGCTCCAAGCCCCGACGATCGTTGACGAACCATTCCTCCAGCACCTCGTCCCATCGATAGGACAAGCGCTCCCCCTCCATCTCCGCATGGGCCTTGCCCGAAACCTCGACGAAGCGGTCTCCGATCCCGTAGCTGCGCAATTCCAATCCCCAGCGCCAAGCGCCGTGCCTAGGCTCCGCAACAAAACCCCTGCCGTCGAAGACACTGTTCCATTGCTGCCCGGAATTGGCTGCGCGGTGGACTCCATCCGCCTCCTCGACGAATCGATGACGCCATACCTCATGGGCCTCCCGTATGGAGCTCCAGTCGCCGCCCGACAAGCCGGCAGGAACGGCACCCTTCTCGTTCCCCTTTGCCGGGAGACTGGAAACCGCAAAAAGAACGAGGAGAGCACAAAGGCGATACGGTTTCATGCAGAATCGGCATTCGCCTTGACTGCAATCCACCTTTGGCTCGCAACGATGACGAATTCCGCTTATTGGCACACCGTTATCGAAACGCAACTGGTTTCGTCAAACAAAGCGGTATGCTGAAAGCGGAAAGGCTCCGTCCAGATCCGGGATCGCTCAGTTCTCCAGCTTCAGGAAGCCCACGGCATTGTGGTTGTTCATCGGAATGACGAGCTGCCTCTGCTTCGAGTCGTAGCCCATGGAGGCGGCGTTGGGGATGCCGACGGCGATGACCTCGGCCTCCTTGCCCGGACGGATGCGGGAGATGCTGCCGTAGCGCACGCTGCTGACATACTTGGTGCCGTCCTCGAGGATGACGATCCCGTCGAGCCCGCTCTCGGCGGCGTGCTCGGTCTTCAACAACTTGCCGTCGGGCGAGAAGGTGAGGACGGCGTTGTCGCCGACGTTGACGACGACGATGTTGCCCTCGGGATCGATGGCGACGCCGTTGGGAGCCTTCAGCGGCTCGCCATCGATGAAGGTGCTCACCTCGCCCGCAGCGGTGATCTTGAAGACGCGGCTCTCCTCGCGGGTGTTGGAGACGTAGACGGTGCCGTCCTTGGACACGGCGATGCCATTGAGGAAGGTGGCGCCGGGGACATGCCAAGCTTCGCCGGGCTTGCCGCTGTCGAGGTCGAAGGTACGGACCGTGTCGACGTCGGCGGTGTAGAGGGTGCGACCGAGGATGGCGCTGCCGAGGGGATGGTTCAGGGTCAGGCCGTCGCGCGTCGCTCCGATCCATTTCGTGGTGTGGACGCTGCCGTCGGGATGAAGGAGGGAGACGTAGCCGTCGTTCTCCTCCAGCGCCTGCGGCACCCCGGCGTTCATCACGACGATGAGGTTTTTCTCCGGGTCGTAGACGCAGCTCTCGGCGAAGCGGAAGCTGCCATAGACCTTGACGTTACTGGAAATGGGCGTGGCGATGCCGGCCTCGTTGACGGTGCCGAGCGGATCGCCGACCTTGAACTCCTTGGCCTCGTTCTGGGCGAAGGCGGGGACGAGGGAGAGGAGAAGGGCGGAAGCGGCGGGAAGGATGGGTTTCATGGCAGGGATGGGGTTGGGGATGAATGGATAGTTCGAGCACAAACTGACGGGACGCTATTTCTCCTCTGTCAGATCGCGAAGAATCTTGCGTGCGAGGAATTCGTTGATTTCACGGTGCCGGGTGATCGGTTGGGTGGCTCCTGTTTTCGGGTTGTGGTAGATGTCATGCTTGCCGCCGGATCGGATGAGGCGGGCGCCCGCCGCTTCATGCGATTTCCAACTCCGCTTCTCTTTTGATCCCGGGAATGCTTTCCGAGCGGAACATCTCGAACAGATCCCTGAGGTGCTCCTTGAGGTCATCGAGCGTCTCCCCTTGCGTCCAGTGGTCGGGATATTCGTTCAGGTAGCCAAGGAGCCGCCCGTCGTCCTCCTCCCAGTAGGTAAATTTCGTCGTCATGGCATCAGTATCTTCACCGCGAAAGAAACGACCGATGTCCCGGAAGGTCAACGCTTGTAGTAGTTCCCCAGATGGTCGAGGATCGTCGTCCGGAGTGTCTCGCCATCGACGATGCCGTTGTGGCGCCAGATGACCGTTCCATCCGTATCGACGAGGATCGTGTGGGGAATGCCGCCGGGCCATTCGGGATCGAGGGCCTTCATCAGCTCGTCCATATCGGAGCCGCCGAAGAGGTAGCTGTTCGTCTTGCGCCCCTCGGCCTCGACGGATTTCTTCAAGCGCGCCGACAGGCCTGCCTTCTGCTTCTCGAGGAAGGCCTTCACCGGGGCGGGGTTCGCCGGATCGTCGGCGCTGATGCTGATGAACTCGAAGTCGCGCAGGCCGAACTTCCGAGAGGTCTCGACCAGCTCGGGGAATTCCTGCACGCAGGGGGCGCACCAGGTCGCCCAGACGTTGATGAGGCGGACCTTGTTCGTGCCGTTCTGGCGCAGGGCGGCGGCTCCGGCGGCGTCGATGGTCTCCACGTCCACGGGCGCGCTGTCCCACTTCGCCATGTGCTCGGCCACGGCGGTCTTCTTGCTGCGCCATTTCGTGGAGCAGCCCATGGGCTTGGTCTCAGGAACGGGCACGGGTTGGCCCGCGAGCAGGGCCTCGACGGCGTTGCGGGCGTCGGGCGATTTCACGGTGGAGTCGTCGCCGCCGAAACGCGAGTCGTCGAAGCGCCCCTTGTAGCGCAGCTTGCGCTCGGCGTCGAAGATGAAGACGTGCGGCGTGGCGAGGCAGCCGTAGGCCTTGGCCACGGACTGGGTCTCGCCGTCGTAGAGGTAGGGGAAGTCGAAGC
>CAYSZN010000255.1:0-5948 GCA_964435425.1 uncultured Akkermansia sp.
ACCCGCACCCGCTCCCGCACCCGCTCCCGCACCCGCACCCGCACCCGCTCCCGCTCCCGCGGCGAAGCCCGAAATTCAAAATCCGAAGCCCGAAGCTCCGAAACCCGACCCTGTTGCCTCTCCGGGCCAATAGGGTTGGGTGGGCGTTTCCACCACAGATGGACACAGACAGACACCGATTTTGTTCCAAGATGCCGAGGACTTTCAGCGGTCGCCCCCGCTTCCCGTCATCTGCGTCCATCTGCGTCCATCCGTGGCTGAGCGCTCTGGCATGTCTCCTCGCGTTTGCCGCTCCGCTCCGCGCCGCCGGTCCCGCCACCGTCTCCTTCGAGAACGACGTGCTCCCCATCCTGACCCGAGCCGGCTGCATGAACGGGAGCTGCCACGCGAAATCGGACGGGCAGAACGGCTTCGCGCTCTCGATCTTCTCCTTCGATCCCGACGCCGACTACCGCGAGATCGTCCACGACGCGCGGGGACGGCGGATCTTCCCCGCCGCGCCCGACTATTCCCTGCTGCTGCTCAAGGCGACCAACGAGGTGTCGCACGAGGGCGACAAGCGTTTCGACAAGGATTCCGACTTCTACAAGGTCATCCGCCAATGGATCGCCGAAGGTGCGCCGCGCCGCCTGCCCGACGAGGCCAAACCGACTGGCATCGCCGTCGAGCCCGCCGCGGCCAAGTTCAAGAAAGGCGAGACCAAGGCGCTCAAGGTCACGGTCTCCTACTCCGACGGCACGACCCGCGATGTCACCAACCTTTGCGAATACACCTCGAACGACCAGGCCTTCGCCCAGGTCGACCACGACGGGCACGTCACCGCCGGCAGCGTGCCGGGGGAGAACAGCGTCATCGTCCGCTACGTCGAGCAGATCGCGGCGGTGCGGGTCGTCATTCCGCCCGACACCCTCCTGCCCAAGGAGCGCTACACCGCCCTGCCGCGGAACAATCCCATCGATGACCTCGCCTACGTCCGCTTCGAGGAGCTGGGGCTCTTCCCCTCCGAGACCTGCCGCGACGACGAGTTCCTCCGCCGCGCCACCCTCGACACCATCGGACGACTGCCCACGCTCGAGGAGACCCGCGCCTTTCTCGCCGACGCCTCTCCCGACAAGCGGACCAAGCTCGTCGACCGGCTCCTCGGCCCGGAGAACCGCTTCGACTACGCCGACTTCTGGGCGGTGAAATGGGGCGACCTGCTGCGTCCGAACACCCAGCGCGTCGGGGTGAAGCCCGTCTACCTCCTCGACCAGTGGATCCGCGAGAAGTTCCGCGACAACACGCCGTGGGACGCCTTCGTCGCCGAGCTGCTCACCGCGACGGGCAACACCCACGAATACGGCCCTGTCGCCGTGATCCGCGACAAGCGCGACCCCGCCGACATGGCCGAGTTCGTCGCCCAGCTCTTCCTCGGCGTGCGGCTGAACTGCGCCAAGTGTCACCACCACCCTTCGGAGAAATGGAGCCAGGACGACTACTATTCCATGGCCGCCTTCTTCGGATCGATGAAGCAGAAGGGGCAGGCGATCTCGGCCCCCATCTCGGGCGAGCCCGAATACTGGTGGTTCGAGCCCGGCGGCAAGGTGACGCATCCCGTGAGCGAGGCGGTGATGACGCCACAACCGCCCGGCGGCGAGGCCTTCGACTCCATCGATCCGGGCACCGACCCGCGCCTCCTCTTCGTGGAGTGGCTCTCGAAGAAGGACAACCCCCATTTCGCCAAGGCCATGGTCAACCGCATCTGGGCGGAGATGTTCGGCAAGGGCCTCGTCGATCCGGTGGACGACTTCCGCGAGTCGAATCCACCGGCGAACGCTCCGCTCCTCGACTGGCTCGCGCAGGATTTCATCGAGCACGGCTTCGACCAGAAGCGCACCCTGCGCCTCATCCTCGGCAGCCGTCTCTACCAGCAGAGCTCCGAGCCGAACGAATCCAATGCGGGCGACCTGCGGAACTTCTCCCGCAGCTACCGCCGCCGCCTCCCCGGCGAAGTGCTGCTCGACTCGATCTCGGAGATCACCGGCCAACCGGAGAAGTTGGCCGGTCTGCCCGCCGACGGACGGGCGATGCGGCAGTGGAATCACCTCCTCCCGAGCAATTTCCTCGACGCCTTCGGTCGTCCCGACTCCAGCGCCGCGCCGCCCTGCGAGCGCGAGACCGGCGGCAGCGTGGTGCAGGCCCTGCACCTGATGAACTCGGATGGTTTGCAGAGGAAGCTGGCGGCGAAGAGCCCCTGGCTCGATGCACTCGTGGCCAAACCGGCCCCCGAGGCGGTCGAGGAGATCTACCTGCGGCTCTTTTCGAGGAAGCCGGAGGCGGGCGAGCGGCAGGTCTCGCTGGCCCACCTTGGGGAGAAGCCGGAGCGCGCGAGCTACGAGGATCTGGTCTGGTCGCTGCTGAACTCGGCGGAGTTTGTGCTGAACCATTGACCCTGCACGAAGCAAAGCCGTAGAGGAAGCGCGAGCCTTCCCCCCACGCGGATCTGCGCCTCTCGGAACGCTCGCGCGTTCCGCTACGGGAAGGCGATCCACGCTGCGCTCAACCCCGATAATGCTCCACGAGCGTCGCCGCCTCGTCCTCCCGTCCTTCGGGCACGGGAATGACGAAATGGGCGGTCGTGCCTTTGGGCAGCTCGGGCTTCAGGGGATTGTGCTGGTGCAGCTTGAAATCCAAACGGGTGCGGCTGTCGTAGCGGTCAGGACACTTGAGGGTGATTTCTCGACGGACCTTGGCCCAGGATTTCACGGGAACGAAGCGTCCCGGCTGGTAGAAGCCGGATTCGGTGAAGATGGTTTCGGAGGGGAGCTTCTCCACGATGGCGATGCGGATGCCCATGATCAACCAGGTCGGAACGGCGAAGAGCAGGCCGATGCCGAGTCCGATGGCAGTGCCTCCCAAGCCGACTTGCCAGACGATCTGCCAGTCGCTTTTCATGTAGGCCCCGATGCCGCCGAGGACGAGACCGCCGAGGGCGAAGACGATCAGCGGAACGAACAAGAGGAGCCGGACTTTGCCCTTGCGATCATGGGCGGCGTCCGCTCTGACACCGTCTCCCGGATAGGGCCAGCGGGCGAGGTAGTCGCCACGGCGGATGCGGGCGATCTCACGCTGGCCGCGCCAGCCGACGATCAGGCAGAAGACCCAGACGAAGGCGAAGGTGGAGGCGAGGATGAAAAGGGGAGTGGGCAGGTTGCCCCGGGCGATGTGGCCGTGGGTACGCAGATACTCGACGAGCAGGCCGAGCGCGATGGCGGCGAGGGAGAAGCAGGGCCACACCCAGGCCTGGCGCATCGCGGAGATGGCCAGGGGATGCATGACCGGGGGCTTGGCGACGCGCAGATCGGGGCGCGGCGCCACCAGCGATTCGAGCCGGTCGAAGACGGCCGTCAGCGGCACGTCGCCTTGCAGGATGCCCGTCCACGCCCCCGTCGTGAAGCGCTCGCTGCGGTGGAGGTGGATGAAAAGCTGGCGGAGGTCGTCGAGGCTGGCTTCGGACAGGCTGGCGAGGGTCTTTTGGGCGAGGGCCGGGTCGTATCCGGGGCTGGACCACGGGCCGCGGACGAGCGACGACATGAACCCGTTCACCTCCTCGGGATAGATCGGCCCGCCTCCCTCCCATCGGATGCGGTCCAGCGCGGCGAGGGCGAGCTGGTGCCGGGAGCGGAGCTCGTGCAGGTCGCGCAGCGTGGGGTCGGTGGACATGGGAGTGGTCTGTCGCGTCCGTATCACGGCTCGCCGAAGGCACGCCAGGCTTTGGGGAGGAAGAACCATTGGCCGTCTTTCCGGAAGAGGCCGTCGTAGGCCATGCCGGTGGTTTTGCCGGGCTCGACGTATTTGAAGCCGTAGATCTCCACGCCCTCGCGGAAGTGGTGGAGCTTGGCGGAATAGCCGCCGGGAAGGTCCGCGAGGTCGGGGCCGGTGACGAGGATTTCCGTCTGGCCGGGTTTGGCGGCAGATTGGCCGGCCGGGAGGCTGGCGTAGAGGGTTTCGGCGTAGGCGCGGAGTTTCTCGGCGTCGTTGAGGGTGCGGGAGAGGGAGTTGATCTGGGAGGCGTCGGGCTTCCATTGAGTGGCCTTGCCGAAGTCTTCGCGCAGGGATTCGGCGATCTGGCGGATTTCGGCCTCGACCTCGCTGTTGCGGGGAGAGGCGGCAGAGGGAAAGAGGATGGCGTCGGCCTCGGCCTTGAGCTTCCGGTAGCTGTCGGCGAGGCTGCCCTCCTTGGTCTGGATCCAGGCTTCGAGAACGGTGGCCTGTTTCAGCAGGAGCCCTGCCCCTTCCTCGACCTTGGTGGACTTGCCTTTGACGAGGCCGAGGACCTTCTCGGCGCTGCCCTTGTAGCTGGCGGCGAGCTCCTTGGCCTGGAAATCGGCGTAGACGTTCTTCTGCCAGTTTTCGGCGAGGGCGTTCACGGCGAAATGCACCGAGAACAGAGCCTCCCCGGCATCGCTGCCGACGGCGTTGATGAGGGCGTCCTTTTCCTCTTGGGATTGGGCGAGCATGGATTGGGAGCCGAGGGAAAAGGAGATGGCGAGAAGGACGGAGGCGAGGGTCGTGGCTTTCATGGTTCGGTCAGGCGGGGGCGGAGGGTTTGTTCGTAGAAGGCTTTCGGCACGACGAGGTGGCCGCGGCGGGGATGGCCGATGGCGAGCTTGACGCATTGGTAGAGCGGGCTGAAGGCACTCTGCGGAGAATGCAGATCCTTCCAGGGGAGCAGCAGCGGGGCGTAGCCGAAACCGAAGATGGCGGGCATCTGCACGAAGAGCCCTTCTTCGGCGAGGTGGAATTGCAGGGAGTTGTGGCGTCCCCATCCGATGCATCCGAAGGCGCTGGCAAACCGGCCTTCGGGTTTGCCGGCGGCGCGGTAGTGCTTGGCGACCCGGCTCCACCCGCTGAAGCGGCTGCTGAGCCAGACGACGCCGCACCAGAAGGGGACGAAAAGCACGAGGAAGAGAACGGGAAGCAGCACGATGAGCCAGGTCGGGGGATCGGCGGCGAGGAGAGGGTGCATGGGATCGGACACGGGAGGGACGCCCGGATTCCCGAGGCTATGCAAAAACAGAAGGGCGTTCAAGCTCCGCCTCCTGTTTTATCCCAGCAGATCCCCCGTGGCCCTGACAAGCGCCTCGACGGATGCCCGGATCTGATCCTCCGTCACGCAGAGCGGTGGCATCAATGTCAGGGTGTCGCGGATTGGTCGGGTGAGCAGTCCGTGGCGGCGCGCTTGGCGACAGACTCTCGCTCCGGTCTCCTCGCGCCAGTCGAGGGGAGCGCCGGTCGTCGCCTCGACGAGGTCGATCCCGGCGACGAGGCCGATCTGCCGCACCTCGCCGAAGTGGGGGCAATGCTCCTTCGCCTCGCGTAGGGCGTCGGCGAGGGTTGAGATCTTCGCGGGCAAGGCATCGAGGACGCGCTCCTCCTCGAAGACGCGCAGGCTGGCGAGGGCGGCGGCGCAGCCGAGGGCGTTGCCGCAGTAGCTGTGGCCATAGAAGAAGGTCCGCTGCTCCTCGTAGCGTCCGAGGAAGGCGGCGAAGACGCGCTCGGTCGTCAGGGTCGCGGCGAGGGGCAGGTAGCCACCGGTGAGGCCCTTGGCGAGGCAGAGGAAATCGGGGACGACCTCCTCGTGCTCGCAGGCGAAGAGCTTGCCGGTACGTCCGAAGCCGGTCATGACCTCGTCGAGGATGAGGAAGGCATCGTGCCGGTCGCACCAGTCGCGGAGGCGGTGCAGCATCCCCGAGGGCCAGAGCCGCATCCCCGCCGCGCCTTGGATGAGGGGCTCGATGATCACCGCGTTCACCTCGCGGGCGGCGGTCTCGCCGAGCGCCTCCAGCTCCTCCATCTTCGAAAAGCGGCTCACCGGATAGCCGGAGGCCCCGTGCAGTCCGTGGAAGACGGGAATGCCCCCGAGCGAGGCGGCTCCGAGGGTGTCGCCGTGGTAGGCTCCGTCGAAG
>CAYSZN010000256.1:0-5943 GCA_964435425.1 uncultured Akkermansia sp.
CCCGGCGGTGCGTCCCTACCGGACTCCATCGGAGGGGGAGGGATTTGTCGGTGTTCGGCTCCGCTCCATCCATGTCTGTCCACTTCATCCTCGTGCTCCTTTCCTATGGAATGCCAGTGAGTTTCGCTACCACAGTCCCCACCAGCCGGTGGCGAGGATGAAGACCGCGAGGATGGCGTTCGAGACGGCATGCATCAGCACGGCGCACCAGAGATTGCCGGTCCGGAGGGTCAGCCATCCACCGATCAGGCCATAGGCCAGGGCCGGTAGGACGTCGGGCCCCCAGTGGGCGAGGGCGAAGGCGGCCGCGACGAGGACGGCGGACCGCCGGTCGCATCGGGAGAGGGGAAGGGAATGCCAGGGGCCCTCGCGGTCGCTCAGCGCCGGCATCAGGAATCCACGCCAGAAGATCTCCTCGACGAGCGGAACCACGACGACGAGCCGCAGCAAGCGCAGCGGGAGGACGAGATGGCTCCACAGGCCCGGCTCCGCTCCTCCGGAGAAGGCGAAGGGATCGAAGCCGTCGGTCCTCTCCACGAAGCCGAGCCATCGCAAAGGGGAGGAGGGGCCACCCCAGCCTGCCGAATGGTGGAGGACGGGCGGGAGCAGCCAGAGGGCGATGCCGAGAACGCCGGCGAGGACCGCCCAGGGCCAGCCAGAGAGGCGCAGAGGCGGGTAGCGGCGACGCCAGATCCAGAGCAGGGAGAGGCAGACGAGGGTCTGCAGGGGATACATCCAATGCTCGGGGAGGCGCTGCCACCAGGGGAGCAGGCGGTTCTCGACCTTCACCATCCCGGAGATCTCGAGCAGGACCATGAAGACGGCGAAGGGAACGACGAAGGCGGCGGCTGGCGTGCCCAGATGGCGGAGGGGACCGTTTGCCTCGAAGCGTCGCATGTCGGTGGTGGTGCTTTCGTATTGTCTTGCAGAGCTGACGAGCCCGCCGATGCGGACCGCGGCCGTGACCGGGTCCGATGAAGATCCTCCGCACCCGGGTCAGGGGGCGAGGCGCTGCTTGAGGGAGGCGGTGGTCTCGTAGAGCATCTGCTGGGTCGATCCCGCGCCTCCGGCCGAGGGGATCCACTGCCGCCACCAGCGGTCGTTGGGACTGCCCCGGCGCGGGTAGACGAAGTCGCAGGGGGCGGCGATGGGCTCGAACCCGGCATTGGCGAAGGTGGCCATGGCGCGGGGCATGTGCCCGGCGGAGGTGGCGAGGACGAGCGGCTCGCCGGGGCGCAGCAGTTGCGAGGCGAGGCGGGCCTCGTCCTCGGTGCTCTCGGCCTCGGCGATCAGCTCGACCCGGCCGGGATCGACCTGGAGGAGGGCGAGCATCCCGGCGAGGAAGGCTTCCTTGTCCTCGCGGGAGGCGCGGATGTTGGCGACCGAGACGATGAGGCGGGACTGCGGCAGTTCGCGGAAGAGGCGCAGGCCCTCGAGGAGCCTCGCGTGGAAGCCGCCCGAGACCCGGCTGTTCGCCGGCAGCTCCGGATCGGGGTTGAACCCGGTGCCGAGGACGACGATGGCGGCAGGGGCGTCCGCAGCGGCTTTCGATGCGTCAAGCGGCGGGTGGATCCGCTCCCTCGAACGGTTGGATTCGTAGGAGAGGACGGGTAGGCTGCCGACGAGGAGCAGCGTCCAGCCTGCGGCGGCGAGGGAGAGGGCGGTCCTCCTGCGGGAGCGGAGGAACCAGGCGGCCAACTGGAGACTCAGGGCGAGAACGAGGGGAGAAAGCGCCCACGCGACGAAAGACTTGAGGAACTCGGACATGGGAGGGGCTTTCGCCCGGCGATGCCGTCCGGTCCGACTGGGGCCGTAGAGGCGGAAAGAGGGGGCCTGGCCGGGCGTCACGGGGTGAACGGGGACACCTCGTTCCCCATGAAGCTGGCGGGATTGATGAGATTCAGACGGGTGAAGTTGTAGCGGGAATCGGGGCTGATGACGGGAACGGGGGTGAACACGGTATCGCCGCCCTCTCCACCCTCTTCGCCCACGACGCCCTTGCCGTTCACCACCCCCTTGGCGTTGCCGCCCTTCGGACCCACGGAGATTCCCTGCGAGCGGACGGCGAAGCCGGGAGAGAACTCGAAGCGGAGGAAATAGATGCCGGGCTGGAGATTGGCGAAGCGGTAGGTGCCGTCGGGCTGGGTCAGCTCGCGGGTCACATGCTTCGCGTCGGCATCCAGCAGGTCGACGATGACGCCACCGGCACCGAATTCGGCGTCGTCCTTGACACCGTCCTCGTTGCTGTCCTCGAAGACGACGCCCTTGAGGCCGTATCCCTGTGCCGGCACCGTTCCTGCGATGGCGGAGGATGCGAGGAGATGGAGGGAGGCGAAGGCTGCCACGGCCGCGACGACACAGGAGGGGAACAGAGAGGCACGTTTCGGGTTCATGGCGGAAAGGAGCGTTCGAAAGCAAGGAGGGACAACGGGGCCGGACCGCGGCTTCAGAGGGAGCCGGTCAGGCGGATGCCGGTGAAGTGTCGGTCGAAGTCGGCCTGGAAGTCGCTCGAGTCGTTTTCGGCGTAGTCGTAGAAGAGGGAGATGCTGGTGTCGAGCCAGCGGACGAGGTTGATCGGACGGCTCACCGAAGCACCACAGCGAAAGTAGTCGTCGCTCCGGTTCGAGTTGCGGCCGACGACGGTCGAATAGTACTGGGCCTGTTCGTAGGCGAAGTGGGTCTGGAAATGCAGCCGCCAGAAGGGCGAGGCATAGTTCGCCCGGAGCTGGATGCCGTCGGTGTCGAAGCTGTTCCCCGCCGAAACATAGGAGGGGTTGAAGTCGCGGTAGAGCTCGGTCCGCAGGGAGACCCGCTCGCTGGCCTGCCAGTTCACTCCGAGGGCGTAGGTCATGCGGCCGTCGCTGGAGATGGCGCCGGGGCCGTCGTAGTCGCGGAAGGAGTAGCCGACCCGGCCATCGAGGGAGGTCTTCGCCGTTGCCTGATGGGAGACCCGGAAGGAGGGCTCGAAGAAGTCGGAATCCGGGTTTGCCCAAGTGTCGTAGGAGCCCCAGCGGAGGCCTCCTCCGATGCCCGTCTTGGGCATGGAGGGGTGGTTGTGGAGATAGGAGAGGTCGTGGATGCCGGAATCCTGGTCGTTCAGACGGGTGTCGGATTCGAAATCGACCCAGCGGAAGTCGTAGGCATAGGCTACGGTGCCATGGTCGAGCTGATGGGAGATGCTGAGGTTGATGCCGTAGGTCTGGCTCTCCGCGACGGGGGCCTCGCGTGGGCTGTCCCAGTTGAAGAGGTAGTTCCCCTGTTTGAGATAGTAGCTGCTGCCAAGCCGGACATTGGTCTTCCCGGTGCGTATTCCTACGTATGGGGCGATATAGGGTTCGGCGCTTCCGCGTCCATAGGAGGTGCTGCCGCGGTCGTAGGAGATGATGTCTCCACCCAGATCGAATCCATAGTAGAACTTGCGGCCGTCTCCGCCATCGACCCCGTCGCTGTATCCGATATTGACCCGGAGCCAGGAGACGCTGCCGCCCCGGTGGCCGAGATCCGGATGGGTCGGGGAGGAGTAGCCTCCATTGTTCAGCAGGGTGTTGGAGTCGTAGCCGAAGCCGGTTTCGGCATGCATCCGGAAGCCCCGCGCCAGCCGCTGCGCGGCCCGGAAGGGAACGAGCGTATCGCCGGTGTCCATCAGGCCCGGCCGAAGGTAGAACTCCCGGAGCGCCTCCTGGAAGTTGGATCCGTCCTTTTCATCGAGGGCATCGAAGACGTAGGAGGTATCGTATCCTCCTCCATCCAGAACGACACCGTTCATGGCATTGGCCGAACCGGATTCGGAGGCGAAGAGGCCGGATGAGGAT
Source organism: uncultured Akkermansia sp. (assembly GCA_964435425.1). Taxonomy (GTDB): domain Bacteria; phylum Verrucomicrobiota; class Verrucomicrobiia; order Verrucomicrobiales; family DEV007; genus Arctic95D-9. The sequence continues at coordinate 3,813 of CAYSZN010000256.1, forward strand.
TCGATGGACTCCGCCGGATCTGCCACGCCAAGGCGGGGAAGGGCCAAGAGCGACGCTCCGAGAAGATAGAGGAGGATGGGTGGATTAGCGGTGTCCATGGGTGCGTTCGCCGGATGATCACCCACGATGTGCAGCAATCGTTCCAAACCTAGCAACCAAAACCGCTAGCCACCGCCAGAGCAAGGAAAAAGAAGAAAGAGGGAATACGTATATATAGGTAGGGAGCAGACAAACGAGCCATTCCAAAATGGAGGCAACCGCCCCTGCAACAAGTTAGCAGTCATGGATTATATAGGAAAGTGAAATTAATTTAAAAATTTCACTTTCCATAAAAACCATAACGAAATGAGAATAGCTTCCAGGATCCGGAACTGACGAAAAGCTCGCCGAGGGTCTTCAGGATTTCGGAAAGAAAATCGCGGATTCCGAAGTTGGACTTCCACCATTCCTCGGCGGTGTATTTCCGATGCGGAACGGTCGCCATCTGGATGTGCAGGCCGGGTAGCTGTCTTTTGAAGACGAGGAGAGCCCGGCGGCTGTGGAAGGCATCGGTGACGACTGTCGCCCGTCGGGGGGAGGGGCGGGTCGTCCGGCTGCGGATCCAGGCCTCGAATTCGGCCGCCTCGCCACGGGTGTCCGATACCTTGCCGATGCTGAAGGCGATGGCTTCGGCGGGAACGCCGCTGTTCCGCAGCAGCGAGGCCACTTCCTCGGAACGCTCCTCGGTCTGGTGGAGGATGGGGTGGTGGGCTTCGCGCATCACCAGGACGATGGGCGCCCGGCCTTCCCGGTAGAGTTCCGCGGCCTTGGCGGGCCGGGTCGCGATCTGTCCCCCGAGGAGGACGATGACATCGGTCTCGGTTCTCTCCGGGGAGACGATCCAGAGGTTGGCGGCCGCCCTGAGCAGCGGCGCATGGAGGAGGAGTCCGGCCGCGGCAGCCGCGAGAGCCAGGAGGAGGCATCCCCTGCGCCGGCGCCGGCTTCTGGTGGAGGGTTCCATGGATGCCGTGCGACTTCGGGGATTTCTGCCCCTCGTTCGCCTTCCTCCGATGCGATGCGAGGCAGGCGGCGAGCCGTCAGGGACGAAGGTGCTCGCGGAGGTATTGGTGGGAATCGAGAACTTCCTGTCTTCGGAGGGCGGGGCTGAGCTCGGCAACGAGAATGTGGTGGGGACGGATGAATTCTCCGACCATCTTGAAATCGACGAGTCCCGTGCCGGGTACCTGATGGTCGCGGCCCGCTTCGGAGACATCGTGGAGATGGAAGCCGACGAGATGGCCGGAGAGGCTCTCGAGATGCCGGCGGTGTTCGAGCAGTCCGAGGCGCTCCTTGATCCTGGCGTGTCCTGTGTCGTGCCAGTAGCCCACCTCCCCGTGCCCGCCGAAGCGCAGGAGAAAATCCTTCCATTCCGAGTCGAGGGGGAGTTCCAGGACTCCCTCGCGATTCTCGAGGCCGATGCGCACGCCGCCGTCCGGAATCTGTCCGAGCAGGGTTTGGCAGGCCGCGACGACCTGCTCGCAATAGGGCGGCGCCTTCGCGCGCAGGCGGGCCAAGGCCCTCTCCCGCTTCCGGTCCGGTGCCTGCGGATCCAGGCCAGGAGGGGTGGAGAGGGCGTCTTTCGGCGAGCGGAAGCGGAAGGGCACGCTCCCACAATGCATGACGACGGCCGCCGCCTGCAGGCGCTGGGCGAATTCCAGCGTCCTCCGGGTGTAGCGAAGCCACAGGTCCTGCTCCTTCCGGTCCATGGACGAGGGCTCGAAAAGATTGGGTGCGGCATGGCGGACTCCGCTTGGAAGAGGGCAGAAATTATGCAGCGAGGAAATGCGCATCCATCCCTCCTGGCAGGCCTTCAGGATGCCGGGCACCAGCAGCATGTCGATCCCATGGCTGAGCTCCGCGGACTCGAATCCGAGCTCCCGGATTTCATGGAGCATGTCATATCCATCCGTATGCCGATGGGAGCACCAGCAGGATGATAGCGAGATGGTGGGGAGCATACGGAAAGGCCGGGAGGGAGAATGGGAAATCCCCGCTGTTGGGCAGGCTTCCTCAACGGATGGAGTTTAGCAAGTTTCGAAACTGGATCCGGATAGCCGGAGGATTGTTCCGGCATGGGGACGGATCCGCATTG
>CAYSZN010000257.1:0-5936 GCA_964435425.1 uncultured Akkermansia sp.
TGACGATGACGACTTTGTGGGCGAGGCGCATGGGAGAGGGAGAAATAGAGGAGTAAAGGAGTGGAGAGGCAGAGGAGCCTAGCGGCGGCCGTGGTTGAAGTCGATCGGGGTTCTTCTGGTCTCCGCGCCGGGATTGTCGCGGATGTCGATGTCCTCGCAGCTCGGATCCACGGCGATGATGGTGGATCTTTCTGCAAAGGCGTTTCCCGACATCTGGATGCCGCGACCGTTCGGGGCGAAGGTGACGGCCTCCTCGGGGGCGGAGCCGCCGAGCTGGAAGACGTTGTCCCGCACGATGACGGGTCCGTAGCTGCCGTCCTGCTCGTGCAGGGTGAAGTAGAGCTCGGGAAAGCGGCGGGGATCTCCTGTCTCGTAGCTGCGCCGTCCGCGGCGCGGGTCGGGCTCTCCCTTGGTGGTGTTGTTCACGAAGACGTTGTTGGCGAGGATGAAGTTCTTCGGCTGGTTGATCCACGAACCGCGTCCGCCGTTGCGGAAGGTGTTGCCGACGATGGTCACGTCCTCGCACGACTTCTCCACGCTCATGACGCGCGAGCCGTTCGTGCCGTCGATGAGATTGCCGGTGACCGTGGCGTTCTGGCAGAACTCGGCGAGGAAGAAGGCCCCCATGCGCGAGCCGAGGATGTGGTTGTTCGCGAAGACGATGTTGCGGCAGCGCTGGATGTGCATGGTGTCGCCGAGGGCGCTCAGTTGGCAGCCGACCACGCGGACATCCTGCGCCGAGGTGATGTCGAAGGCCCCCTTGCCCGGTCCCGCCCCTGTCGGCGCGTAGAGCGACCAGAAGGCGGCGGAGAGGTTGTGGACGAGGGCGAGCCCCTCGCCGCCTGCTCCGTCGAAGCGGATCGGCTTGCCTCCGGGCGTTTCGGAGATCCGAATGAAGCCGGGTTCGGACGCGACGACGAAATACTGCTTCCCGCGGACGAGGTTGTCCGGCAGGCCGGCCCCGAGGAAGGAGAGGGCGTGCCTCGGCTCCGCGTTCCGGGCGACGGGCAGGGGATCGGCCGAGTTGTCGAACTGGATGCGGTCGTCGCCGGCGGAGAGGACGAGGCTTTCCCGGACCCGGTCCATGCGGAAATGGCGTCGTGCCCGCTCCACCTCCCAGGCGTCGTAGTCCTCCGACCAGGTGAGGATCTGCCAGAGATGGCCGTAGTCCCACATGAACTTGCCGCTGCGCAGCAGGGTGCATCCCTCCAGGGCGATGCGCTCGGCATAGGCCACGACCTCGCTCTCGCTGCCCTCTTTCCCGAGTCCGTGGACGCCGATGACCGCGCCTGCGACGCCGTCGGACCTCACGTCGCGAAAGAGGAGGTCGTGTGTGCCGCCGGGCTGCGTCGTCAGGACTTCGATGGCGCGGGTGCTGACGTTCGGCTCCCAGGCGTTCTCGCGCCGCGCGGGGTCGAAGACATGGCCGAGAAACTCGCCTCCGTGCCACGAGAAGCGCTTCAGGTCCTTTCCCTCGAAGAGGACGACGCGGGCTCCGTCCCCGAGCTGTTCGGGAAAATGGAAGCGGGCTCCATGGGCGAAGACGGTGGTGCCGGAAGCGAGCGGGATGGGCTCGGCACCGTCGAGGTGGTAGTCGCCGGGAGGAATCGTGACGATGTCGCCGTTCTCCGCCGCCTTTGCGAAGAGAGCCGGCAGCGCCGCGGCATCGCCCGCGTCGAGGGAGGAGCAGGCGAGGAGGCAGGAAAGGAGCCGGATGATCCGTCGGAAATGCATGGGTGCGGGAATGGTAGCGGAAAGGGGCTCCCCTCCGCCACGAGAAAATGGGAGCGGGAGGCGACGGGATCAGGGATCGGTCCAGCACGATTCGTGGCGGACCATGCCGAGGTGGGGATAGTAGTCCCTGGCCTTCGGGGCGGCGAGCAGGATCAGCTTGGTTTCCGGTCCCGCCGTCTCCTTGACGAGGTGGATCAGCCCACGTCCGATGCCCTGACGCTGCCACGATGCGTCCACGGCGAGGTCGGAGAGATAGCAGCAGAAGCTGTAGTCCGTGATCGCCCGGGCGGCTCCGAGGAGGAGGCCTCCGGACCTCGCGGTGGCGATGACATCGGCGTGTTGCAGCATGGCCCCGATGCGCGTCGGATCGTGAACGGGGCGGCGCTCCGCCAGAGTCGAGCGGACGAGCAGATCGACGAATTCCAGAGCGCCGAGGTCGGGTTCGATGCGGTAGTCGATGGCCATGGAGTCTGCCGGGATGGTCCGTTTTTCTCCCGTGGAAGTCAATCCCGGAACGGAGGCCGAAGGCAAGGCGATCTTGTGCTTTCGCGGGCCTGCCCTACTGTCACCGCTTCCGCCCTGCCATGAAGCTGCCTCTCGCCGCCGTCCGTCCCGCCCTCGTGAACCGCCTCTACCGGGGCGCGTTCCGGTCGGGCCATGGGAGGAAGCGGGGCGGTCTGCGGCAGGGGATCTGCCGCGTGCTCTTCTATCTCGTCGAGGCGGTGAAGCGACCGGGCGGATCGAGGCTGGAGATCGATCTCGACGTGCGCGGTCGGCCGGTGACGCTCCGCCTGAATCCGTGGAACCGCCAGTTCGCCCCGCTCTATTTCGCCCGCTACGCGGAGGGATACGAGGCGACCGTGGCCCGTAGCCTCGCCGCCTTCCTGCCCGACGACGGGGTCCTCGTCGACATCGGCAGCAACTGGGGCTATTTCCCCTTGCTCTTCGCCTCGCGCGAGTCGTTCGCGGGGAAGATTCTGGCCTTCGAGCCGGTGCCCGCGACCTATGCCGATCTCGCTGATCTCGTGGAGCAGGCGGGGCTCGGCCCGTGGATCGAGACGAGGCAGGCGGCCGTGGGGAGGGAGGACGGCACCGTGACCATGACCGTGCCGCGCCACAGCGGCCTCGCGAAGATCGACGGGGGAAAGGGCGGCGTCAGCGTGCCTGTGGTGCGCTTCGATTCGCTCGGGTTGGATCGCGTCGATGTGGTCAAGATCGACGTCGAGGGCCACGAGCTCGCCGTCTTCGAGGGGGCGGTGGAGACCCTGCGCCGCCTCGGACCGGTCCTCGTGTTCGAGAGCGGGGTGGGGGAGAGGAAGAGGGCGCAGCCGCCGCTAGAGTTTCTGGAAAGCGTCGGCTACCGGCTCCACCAGCCCGAGCTGGTGGATGGGGGCATCGTCTTCCATCCCTTCGCCGCCTCGGAGCGTCCGGGAATGGAGAAGTATTTCAATGTCGTCGCCTGGCCGGAGGGGAGGGATTGAGGAATTGAGGAATTGAGGAATTGGTCCTGCTTCGTTATGGTTTGGACCACGAATGAACGCAGAGGAACACGGATTTTCTTGAGTTTCATCCGTGTGATTCGTGTCATCCGTGGTCCAAATCCAAACTGACCGAAGCCGAGGCAAGGCTTTGGGGGATGGGGGTTCTCTCCCCATCTCTCATGCTTCGGCGAAGTCCGCCCGTTGAAAAGCCTCCTTCGCGCGTCTACACTGGTGCATCGCCAGGACATCCGACACCCCCCCGATCCCGAACTTCGAGATTCTCGGCCGCATCGGCGGAGGATCCTACGGCGAGGTCTACCTCGCGCGCAGCGTCACGGGCATGTACCGCGCCGTGAAGGTGGTGCGTCGCGAGGACTTCGAATACGAGCGCACCTTCGAGCGCGAATTCGAGGGCATCCAGCGCTACGAGAAGGTCTCGCAGGACCACCCCGGGCTCGTCGACGTCCTCCATGTCGGACGGGACCGCGAGGCGGGCTTCTACTACTACGTGATGGAGCTCGCCGACGACGAGGGCGACGGGCCGGGCGAGGTGCGTCCCGAATCCTACAAACCGCGCACCCTGTCCTCCGATCTGCGCCGCTGCTCCGTGCGCACCGTGCGCGAATGCGTCGATCTCGGCATCGCCATCGGCGGAGCCCTCGGCCATCTTCACCACGCCGGCCTCACCCACCGCGATGTGAAGCCCTCGAACATCATCTTCGTCAAGGGCCAGCCGAAGCTCGCCGACGTGGGTCTCGTCGCGAGCACGGGACAGCGCACCTTCGTCGGCACCGAGGGCTACGTCCCGCCGGAGGGACCGGGGACGAGCTCGGCCGACCTCTATTCCCTCGCCATGGTGCTCTACGAGATGCACACGGGCAAGGACCGCCTCGATTTCCCCGAGCTGCCCACGAACCTCGAGATCCCCCCGAGCGTGAACCGCGACGAGTGGCGCGCCTTGAACGCGGTGATCTGCCGGGCCGGCTCGCCCGATCCGCGCAAGCGCTACGAGTCGGCCCACGGCTTCGTCCGCGCCCTCGAGACGGTCTGCGCAGTCTCGTGGAAGGCGCCCCAGCCGAAGCGCCATTTCCTGCCCGCCCTCTTCGGAACCGTGGCCGTGCTCGGGCTGCTCGCCATCGTCGGCGCGACGGGCTGGTGGCTGTGGCAGGACAAGCAGAGCTTCGTCGCCCATCACAGCAATCTCCTGTCCGACTCGGGCGGCTCGCAGGGCGTGAACGGCACCGGACTACGGACGCCCGTCGGCGAGGTGAAGCCGATCGGGACCGCCGCAGCGGAGAGGGTTGGGTCGGAGACCGAACAGGGTTCGGTCGAGGCCGAGGAGCCGAAGCCCGGGCCGGAACCATCGAAATCCACCGGCACGACGCCGGAGGACGAGCCCGCCAAGCCGAGCGAGGAGAAGAAAGATCCCCCGGAGAACGAGCCTGAAAAAGCGCTGGAGAAGGCTCCCGAGATGCCCGCTGTGGCGGACAAGGAGACAAAGCCGGACGAGCCGGAGACCAAGCCGCTCGTCGCCAGGGAAGTCAGGGGGCAGGTGAAGATCGCGAGCCATCCGCCGGGCGCGAAGGTCTTCCGCGACGGCAAGGAGATCGGTGTCACCGAGACACGTCTGATCGACTTCGAGCTCGGGCCGGTCGAGCTCGTGCTGAAGCGCGAGGGCTACCGGGACTCCGTCCATCGTCTCGAGGTGAAGGAGGGCACCCAGATCGTCAATGCGACCCTGCTGCCCGACCGGGGGCCGGTTCCGGGCAGCGCGTGGACGAACTCGCTCGGGATGGACTTCCAGCCGACGCCGCTCGACCGCCATCGCTCCATCGGCGAAGTGTCGGTGGCGCTCTTCGAGCGCTTCGTCGAGGAGACGGGGCGGCAGTTCCCGTGGACAGGTCTGCAGGGGATCGCCCATGTGCCGGAGGACGGGCCGCTCTGGCAGTTCTGCGACTGGCTGACGGAGCAGGACCGGCGGGCCGGTTCGTTCGGCCCGCGCGACTACTACCGTCCGCTCCGCAATGCGGTGGATTCCCGCAGCAAGGCCTTCTCCCTCGAGATCGTCCACGATTTCGGAACGCTCATCCTCAACACCGAGCCGAGCGGGGCGGAGGTCTATCGGGGCAGCGAGCGCCTCGGCGAGACGCCTCATGTCCTGAACGACTTCCGGCTCGGTCCCTTCGAGCTCGACTTGTTCAAGGACGGCTTCAAAGCCGCCTCGGCCGCGGGCGAGCTGGTTGGGACGGAGGCGCAGGATCTCGTCGTGCCCCTGACCCCCGATGATTCGGCCGTCTTCGGCCAGCGCTGGACGAACAGCCAGGGCATGGTGCTCGTCCCGGTCGGAAGGCTGCTCGTGGCGTCGACGGAGACTCCGGCTCGCGCCTATCTGGAGTATCTGGCGAACCAGGGGGCGGCCCTCGATCCGTCCGCGGCGACATCGGGCCTCGACTATCCCGCCTCGGGGGTGGACCACGCGGCCGCCGTGGCCTTCTGCGAATGGCTGACGAAGCGCGAGCGCGAGCTCGGCCGGATCCGCCAGTGGCAGCGCTACCGTCTCCCCACCGACCTCGAGTGGAGCCGCTTCGCGGGATTGACCGGCGAGACCGGATCGACGCCCAAGGAGCGGAACCGGCTCGGCGGCGGTGCCTTCCCCTGGGGCAGCCAGTGGCCGCCGCCGGCGGGAGCGGGGAACTTCGCCGACGTCTCCGCGACGGGCTT
>CAYSZN010000258.1:0-5932 GCA_964435425.1 uncultured Akkermansia sp.
GGGCGTGTTGGTGACGCCGCGCTGGACGATGCACATCTCGCGGTTGGGCGCGTCGAAGGCGCTCATGGCTGGATGCGGGCTGGTGCGCTTGACGATGGTGTAGAGGCTGCGGCGGTAGAGCTTTTCGCCCCGGTCCTGCACGAAGACCTGCTTGGTGGCCGGGGTGCTGCCGAAGTGGCTGACCTCTTTCCACAGTCCCGGCGGCTGGTAGGGCTGCACGCTGGGGCCGCCGATCCTCGGCACGAGCAGTCCGCTCGTCGCGAGCGCCTGGTCGCGCACGAACTCGGCGGGCAGGCGGAAGCGCGGTCCCCGTCCCAGCAGGCGGTTGCGCGGATCGCGCTCCAACTGCACGGGCGTGGCGGAGGAATCCTGCCGGTAGGTGGCGCTGCCGACGATGCGGCGGACAAGCGCCTTCTGGTCCCAGCCGGAGGTGGTGAATTCGGTGGCGAGCCAGTCCAGCAATTCGGGATGGCTGGGCCACTCGCCCTGCGAACCGAAATCGGCGGAGGTGGCCACGAGCCCCGTGCCGAAAAACAGCGCCCAGAGGCGGTTGACGGCCACCCGCGCGGTGAGGGGATGGTCGGGCTGCACCAGCCAGCGGGCTAGGTCGAGCCGGGTGGCTTTTTCCCCCTCCGCAGCCAAAGGCGGCAGGACGCGGGGGGTGCCGGGCAGCACTTTTTCCAGCGGCATGTCGTATTGCCCCCGGTCGAGCACATGGGTCTCGCGGGGTTTCTCGGCGGTGTCCATGACCATCGTCGAATGCGGCCGCGTCAGCGCCTCGATGCGGTCGGAGAGGTTGGCGATGCGGATGCGCAGGCGCTCCAGTTGCGGCGCACGGGCACGGAAGGCTTCCATCACGAGGGCGCGGTCGGTCTCGGACCACTCGCTTTCCGGACGCGCCAGAGCCTCGGTCGTCTCCGTGGGGAACACACTGTCGGGATCGGCCCCGCTGAAGGCCTCGATGCTCCAGTGGAAGGGCATGGAGTCGTTCAAGCCGTAGAAGATCATCACGGTGAGGTAGGGATCGCTCGCCGGATCGACCGGCTCGGCGAAGGTCACGGTGAGGTGCTGCGGCACGAGCGGATCGACCGGCTCCCACCAGTGGAGATTGCGCTCGTCGAGGATGCCGTCGGGACGGGCGTTCGCGGGCGAGGAACTGGCCGTGGCCTGGGCCAGCACCAGTTGCCGGTGGAAGTCCACCTGCTTGGCGGGCTGCTCGCCGGCAGAGACCAGCACGGTGGTCACCTTGGGCAAGCCGTCGGGGTGTGGGGTGAGCCGGGCCTCGGTGCCCTCTTTCGCGCCTTCGGGGAGATAGGGGAAAAAGCGGATGCGGATTCCCTCGACCGGGCGCCCGGCGGGCAGGCGCATGGCGTGGCTGAAGGCGTTCAAGCCACGGGCCGGACGACCCAGGACGACCTGGCCGTCGGCATGGAACTCGAAGTGACCCGGCTGGTTCGGCGAGGACGCGTCGAGCATTTCGACCGTCCGCCGTTCGAAGCCCTCGCCACGCTTCGCCTCCTTCGCCCGCATCCCGGCCAGCCACTCGTCGAAGCCCTCCTCGCTCGCGGCCAGTTCGGCGCGGCACTGCGCCAGCTCGGCTTCGAGACCGGCCACCTCGCCGGTCGGCAGCACCGTGCTCGCCAGGATCGCCGGCACGGCGTTGATCCCGGAATTGCCGTCGAGGCCCTTGTCGCTCAGTTCATTGAAGAAGGCGAAGAACTCGTAGTATTCCTTGATCGAGATCGGGTCGTATTTGTGGTCGTGGCATTGGGCGCAGGCCATCGTCAGGCCGAGGAAGACTTCGCCGGCAGTCTGGACGCGGTCGGCGGCGTAGTTGGTGAGGTTCTCCTCGGGGATGGTCCCTCCCTCGTGGGTGATCATGTGGTTGCGGTTGAAGCCCGTGGCGACGCGCTGCGCTTCGGTGGCGTCGGGCAGCAGATCGCCGGCCAACTGCTCCACGACGAACCGGTCGAAGGGCAGATTGCGGTTGTAGGCGTGGATGACCCAGTCGCGCCACAGCCACATGTCACGCCCGCCGTCGATGGAGTAGCCGTTGGTGTCGGCGTAGCGGCTCTGGTCGAGCCAGGGCAGGGCCATGCGCTCGCCGAAATGGGGCGAATCGAGCAGTCGGTCGATGGTCTCGCGCCAGGCCTCCTCGCCGCGCTCCCGGTAGTCGGCGGCGAAACGCTCGACCTCCTCCAGCGTCGGAGGCAGGCCGAGCAAATCGAGGTGCAGCCGCCGGGCCAAGATCCGCGGATCGGCCTCGGGGGAAGGAGCCATGCCTTCCTCTTCCAATCGGACGAGCACGAAGGCATCGATGGGGTTTCGGATTTGGGATTTCGGGCTTTTGAATTCCGGCACGACGGGCCGATCGGGGGCCTGGAAAGCCCAGTGGCCCTCGTATTCGGCCCCTTCCTCGATCCAGCGCCGGATGAGCTGCTTCTGCTCGTCGGTGAGGGCGAGATGCGATTCCGGCGGCGGCATCAATTCATCGGCGGCCTGCGACACGATGCGCGCCCATGCCTCGCTGTCCGCGAGGCGTCCGGGCGCGATGGCCCGGTAGCCGCCGAGGTCGGCCGTGGCGCCTTCGGCGAGGTCCAGACGCAGGTCGGCACGCCGCCCGTGGTCGTCGGGACCGTGGCAACTGAAGCAGGCCTCCGACAGAATCGGGCGGATATCGCGGTTGAACTTGACGGGGCGATCCACCGCCGTGCGGGGCATGGCCGCGTCGCCGAGGCCGGGGTGATTGACCGCGCCCGTGGAGGCGATGATCTTGGAGGGATCGCCGCCGGGCATCGCTCTGGCGGCGAGACCGCCTTCGCCGGATGCGGCCGCTTCCTCGGAGGGCGGGGCGGTTTCCGTCTCTCCATTCGGGGCCGTCGCCACAGTCTCGTTGGCACCCGGACGCAGGAAAAGCAAGGCGGTTCCCACGAGCACGACCGCCGCCGCGACCGCTGCCCACCGTGGCCATTTTTCCGAGGCCTTCTCCGGAATCTCGACCGGAGCCTCCGCCGTCAGCACCGCGATGGCGGGCTCGTCCGCGGTCAGGCTCCCGGCGGCGAGCCAAGTTTCGATCTCGCAGTGGTCGAGGTAGTGGTCCAAGGCCTCCGGCGAACGCGCCAGCAGCGCGCGCAATTCCCCGCGCTCGCCGTCGTCGAGCGGTCGTTCGCCCAGCTTGGCGAGCAGTTCTCCGGTGCGTTGCTTGTCGTTCATCGGATGATGGATCAGAAATCGTTGAGCCCCTCCTGGTCGAGCGACAGATGCGACTCGCGGCGCACGCATTCGATCAGGTTGGCGCGCGCCCGGTGCAGGAGCTGCGCCACCGCGTTGGGCTTGCTCTGGCTCTCGCGGCCCAGTTGTTCGAGCGAGAGACCGTCGAGATAGAAACGCTTCACCGCCTGCCTTTGCCGTTCGGGCAGTTTCTCCAGGCAAAAATGCAGCAGGCGGCGCTTGCGCGACTCCTCGGATTCGCGTTCGAGATGGCGCGTCTCCACCATCTGGACCAGATCCGCGTCGAGCAGGGGCACGGTGGGCCGGGACTGCCGCTTGCGCGACTCGTTCCGGTAGTGGTTCAGCGCGATCGCCCGCATCCACGCCACCAAGTCGCTGCCTCGCGCAAAGGAGTCGCGCTTGCTCCAAGCCGTCAGATTGGTGGCCTGCAGCAAGTCTCTCGCATCGGCGATATTGCCGGTCAGGCGCACCAGATATCCGAGAACCGGAACCTGGGCGCGCCTCAATTCGGCCTCGAAAGGGGATTCGGAATCGTGTCGCAAGGCTTTCACTCCGGGAGGGAATGTGCCGGGATCGCTTCGCTTTACGCTCGCGGCGGTCATTCGTCCGTCCCGATTCACGGAAATTCGCCTTTCAGCCCCTCCCCGTCCCTCTTTGCCCCAGGTCGGAGAAGGCGACTATCGGCCTGATTTCCCCTTCCTTTCCACCACGATCACCTCTCATCCGTCTGCTCCTTCACATACTGCGCGATGGTGCCGATGGGGGCGATCCAGACGCCGTTGGCGGGATCCTTGGCGTAGGCGGCGAGGTCGCGGAGAAACTGCCCATCAGTGTTCAGCGTGCTCTCGGGCTTGTCGGTGTCGTGTCCGGCGAGGATGAGCCAGCGCCCTTCCTTCTGCGCGAGGTCGAACATGGGCTTGAGGCTCTCCATGGTCTCGCCGTCCATCTTGACGCCGGTGAGCTGAGCCATGTCGCCGCGCTCGATGTGGTAGGGCCGCTCGTCGAGCCAGCCGCGTCCGGCGAGGAAAAGCTCGGCGACAAGCGGGACGAAGCTCACGGTGTCCTTGCCGCGCCCGACGAAGGTCTGGCCGCAGGGATAGGCGTAGACCACGGGCTTCACGCCGAGGAGCGTTTCGATCTGCGCGTTGGCCTCGACCAGCTCCTCGCGCATCCTCTCCAAAGTGAAGGCCTCGAGGACGCTGCGGTCGGAATGGTAGATGAGATTGCCGCTGCAAGGATGGGTCAGGGAGTGGTTGCCCATTTCGTGGCCTTTGGCCACGGCGTCGCGCCAGCGGTCCAGCTCCTTTTCGACGGCGCGCGGCAGAACGAAGAAGGTGGCCTGGAGGCCGAGCTCGTTGAGCAGCGGGATGCCGTGCTCGACGTTGCTGACGCGGGCGTCGTCGAAGCTGAGACTGAGGGCCATGCGCTTGCCGTCGGGCCAGGCGAAGGGCTTGCCGGCCTTGTCCTTGGCTTCGTCGGCCAAAGCGGTGGAAAGGGCGAGCGTGGCGGAGAGCAGGCCGAGAAGCCCGGTGCGGAGGGTGGAGTGTGGGAGTGGATTCATGGAGACAGTTCGGAAAGATTATGAGGGATCCTTGATGAAGGCCAGCAGATCGGTCATGTCCTGCGGGGAAATGAGGTTCTCCAGACCGGCGGGCATGAGGGAGATGCCGAGGTCCTTGATGTCGGCGATGGTCTCGCGGGCGATGGTCTCCTCGGGCAGACCTTGGACGCGCAGGGTGATGGAGGTGGTGGTCTCGGAGCCGATGACGCCGACTTTCTGCGATCCGTCGTGGAGGCTCAGTTGCCAGAGGGCGTAGCCGTCGGCGATGGAGCGATTGGGATCGAGGATGTCGGCGAGGATGGATTCGGGGGGACGGATGCGGATGCTGTTGAGGTCGGGGCCGAAGGCGAGGCCGTCCTTCCCGGCGATCTGATGGCAGGCGGCGCAGTGGGTCTGGTAGACGGTCTTGCCACGCCCGGCGTCGCCTCCTTCGCCGAGGACGGCCTGATAGCGCTCGATGACCTTGGCGCGTTCGGCGTCCTTGGATTCGGTGGAGAAGACCACACGCAGGCGGTCGCGGGTGGCATGGTCGGAGCGGGCGATGAGGCTGACCTGCTGCCTGCCGGTGACGTAGGACGGGGCGATGGCTCCGCCCTCGAGCGCGGCGACGAGCTTCTCGCGGCTGGCCTCGGAAGCCATGAGGACATTGACAGCATCGTCGCGCAGGGCGTCGGTGAGGGAGGACCAGCGGGCGACGAGAGGGTCGGCGAGGGCTTCGCCGGCGTCCTGGCTGAGGGCGGCGAGGGCGGCCTTCTGCACGGCGACGGGTTCGGCGGCGTGGATGAGGGAGAGCAACAAGTCGCGGGATTGCTCGGGTTCGGCGAGCCGGTAGAGGCGGATCATGAGGGAGCGATCCTCGGGCGAGGCCTGACGGTCGCGGAGGATGACCACGGCCCGCTCGAGGGCGGACGAACGCGCCTCGCCCGAGGGCAGCCCGGAGCGTTGCAGGAAGTCCAGGGCAGCGCGGCGCAGACCGAATGCGGCATCGCCCATCAGGAGCTGGAGCAACTGCTCGCGCCGGGGGGCGAGGGCGGGATCTTTCAGGACCTTGGCATTTCCTTTGGCGATGCCGTTGAGCAAAATGCCCTGCCAAGGACCCGGAGTCCATTCTCCCGCCTCCGTGGCCCATTGCAGGAGAGT
>CAYSZN010000259.1:0-5923 GCA_964435425.1 uncultured Akkermansia sp.
GCGGGAGCGCGAAACGTCCCGCTGGTGAGCTCCCTGTTGGCAAGGTGTCAGGAGGCCGAATTGCGGGTGCGGCATCATTTCGACGAGCGGACCGCCGCCTTCTTCGCCCTCGGGCTCGCGAAGAGACGCCGGGAGCCGGTCGCGGTGATCACCACCTCCGGCACGGCGGTGGCCGAGCTGCTGCCCGCCGCTATCGAGGCGTACTACAGCGGCCTCCCGCTCGTGCTCGTCACCGCCGACCGTCCCGCCTCCTGCCGGGGAAGCGGTGCGCCGCAGGCCATCGAGCAGGCGGGGATCTTCGGGCCCTATGCCTTCGCGCTCGATGCGTCGGAGCCGACGGGGCTGGCCGGAATCTCGGCATGGAGGGGCGACGCGCCCCTGCACCTGAATCTCTGCTTCGACGAGCCGGTGGCGGCGGATCGGAACGAGTCGTGGGCGGCGGAAGATTCGGATCTTCCGCGACACCGGAGCCTTGTAGCGGAACTTCCGTCTTCCGCGTCCCGAGCGACGATCCGCTCCTTCGTCGAGGACCGCGAGGGGCTGCTCGTCCTCCTCGGGGCGATCGAGTCCAGCTGGCGCGTGGAGGTGGAGGGCTTTCTGGCTTCTCTGGCCTGCCCCATCTGGGCCGAGGCGACGAGTGGACTGCGGGAAAGCGCTCTGCTGGCCGCGCAGCGAATTCCCGGCGAGCCGAGCCTGCCGCGGAAGGTTCTCCGCATCGGCGGTATCCCCAGCCTGAGGCTGTGGCGGGATCTCGAGGACAACGCGGACCTTCCCGTGCTCTCGGTTTCCCGCCAGCCCTTCAGCGGATTGGCGCGGGATTCGGAGCTGCTCGTCGTGGATCGCTTTCCGGCGATTCCATTGGAGACGCAAGAGGGTCGGGTGGCGCATGTGACCCTCTTGGATGATCCCCGTTTTGCGCGGCATCCGCGCTCCGAACCGGCTTTGGTGCGCGAGCTTTCGCGCCGCATCCCCTCCGACGCCCTCGTCTATCTCGGCAACAGCCTGCCGATCCGCGAGTGGAATCTCGCCGCCGTCCTCGATCCGCCGCATCCGCGCTGCTTCGCGAGCCGCGGGGCGAACGGCATCGACGGCCAGATTGCGACTTTCCTGGGCCTGTCCGAAGGGGAGGATGAGGCCTGGGGGATCTTCGGTGATCTGACCGCGCTCTACGACCTCAATGCGCCCGCCTTGATCCCGCAACTGTCGCCGGGACGCCGTCGCCTCGTCGTGATCAACAACGGCGGGGGGCGCATCTTCTCCCGTCTGCCCTCGATGGCCGGGCTGTCGTCGGCGGAGCGGCAGATCGCCGAAAACCGTCACGGACGCCGCTTCGAGGCCTGGGCGGCGATGTGGGGAATGGACTACCGGCTCTGGCACGTCGGCGAGCCCTTTCCCGAGACGGATGCGGAGACTCTCGTGATCGAGGCCATCCCCGACGAGGCGGAGACGGAGGCTTTCTGGATGGCGGCGAAATGAGCGGTACCCCCGAAATCCTCGCCTTGCACGGCAATCTCGGTTCGCCCGAGGATTGGGAGACGCTCGGCCTGCCGGGAATGCGGACGGTGGATCTGTGGGAGTTTGTCAGGCTCGATTTCCACGAGTTCGCGCAGGCGCTGGCCGGGCCGCTCTCCGAGGGCATGGAGCGCCCGATCCTCGCGGGCTATTCCCTCGGCGGACGGCTCGCCCTGCACGCCCTCGCCCTGCATCCGGAACGATGGGGTGGTGCCGTCATCGTCTCGGCGCATCCGGGACTGTGCTGCGTCGAGGACCGGCTCGCCCGCACGACTTCTGACGCGGTCTGGGCGGAGCGGGCGCGGACCTGGGCGTGGGAGAAATTCCTCGCCAGTTGGAACGGGCAAGCCCTCTTCGGCGAGGTTTCGGAGCCTCTCCTCGCTAGGCAGCACGCGCTGGAGGCACGGAGGGAAGCGGTCGCGACGGCCTTCGAGCGTTGGTCGCTGGGGCGGCAGGCCGATCTGCGGACCGCTCTCCGCGCCTTCGCTGGTCCCGTCCGATGGCTCACAGGAGAGCGCGACGCCCGCTTCACATGGATCGGCTTGGAGATGGCGGAGGTGTTCCCCGATTTCCATCTTGTCATCGTGCCCGGATGCGGGCACCGGGTGCTGGAGGAAGGGGCGGCGGAGGTGGCGCGAGCCATTGCCGATGGGCTTTCGGGTAGAAGCGGGATGTCGGGTTAGGACAAACCGTGTCTCCGCCGAAAAGGCGAATATCAGAATGGAGAAAATACGCTGTTGGATGAAGAAGAAAAAGCGACTGCGGAATCTCGGCGTTTTCGCCCTCGTCCTGAGCCTCTATCCAGCCTGTGTTCTGATCTACACCTGGAGCTGCGTTTTCCGGTCGGATTTCGAGGGAGGCAGGCACGGTCCTCTTGATGCGTATCGACATGCCCTTGCCAGTGCGGTCGTCTCGTATTCGTTGGGCGAGTGGGCCGTGGAATGGACAACCGAAATGATGGAGGCAGGCGGCAGGGATTCCAACCGAATGGATCGCCATAACAATCGGATCGGTGCCGGAATCGGAAGCCGAGCCAAGTCCTTCGCCGAACTCGAGCCCTCGGTGCGTCAGCATGTCTTGGATGGCACCGTCCATTCCACCGATCCCCATCGGATCACATGGTTGCCCAAAGAGGAGTGGAGCGATGGGCGAATCTGGTAGTTTGGCCCTTCGGACACGGCGGAGCGTGCCCCTCCAGCGTTGCCGCGCCCCGCTCCCCCGGCACCTTTCCCGCACAACTCCCGTTGACTCCGGCCTTCATCGGGAACAGTCTCCCGGACGCATGAAATGGATCCCCGCCCACGACTTTGAAGACCTCCGCTACGAAACCTCGGAGGATGGACAGATCGCGAAGATCACGATCAACCGCCCCGAGGTCCGCAACGCCTTCCGGCCCCAGACGGTGAAGGAGATGCTCGTCGCCTTCGACCTCGCCCACGAGGATCCGCAGGTCGGCGTGGTCATCCTGACGGGCGAGGGCGACCTCGCCTTCTGTTCCGGCGGCGACCAGAAGGTGCGCGGCCACGCGGGCTACGTCGGCGACGATGGCGTGCCCCGCCTCAATATCCTCGATGTGCAGAAGAAGATCCGCTCCCTGCCGAAGCCGGTCATCGCCATGGTCGCGGGCTACGCCATCGGCGGCGGGCACGTCCTCCACGTCGTCTGCGACCTGACCATCGCAGCGGACAACGCGCGCTTCGGCCAGACCGGACCGAAGGTCGGGTCCTTCGACGGCGGCCTCGGCTCCAGCTACCTCGCCCGCATCGTGGGACAGAAGAAGGCCCGCGAGATCTGGTATCTCTGCCGCCAGTACGACGCGCAGCAGGCCCTCGAGATGGGCTTGGTCAACACCGTCGTGCCGCTGGCGCAGCTCGAGGAGGAGACGGTGACCTGGTGTCGCGAGATCCTCGAGCATTCTCCGCTCGCCCTGCGTTGCCTCAAGACCGCCCTCAACGCCGACTGCGACGGGCAGATGGGCCTGCTCGACCTCGCCGGAAACGCGACCCTGCTCTACTACATGTCGGAAGAGGCCAAGGAAGGAAAGAACGCCTTCGTCGAGAAGCGGAAGCCGGATTTCACGAAATTTCCGCGCCTTCCCTAGGCGCGGAAACTTCGTGAAGTAAAAGGTGAAAGGTAAAAAGTAAAAGGTCGGAAGGCGCCTGCGGCGCGTCGTAGAAGATAGAAAGTCTTGTGGAATGAAGATCGTTGCTCCCTTTCGACAGGTTTCTTGCCTGTCGGCGTCCGTCTCCCGCTTGCGTGACCTTTCACCTTTTACCTTTCACCTTTTACTGTCTTCGGCCGAGCAGAAACGATGACCATTCGCCCTTGGATTCTCGCCGCTCGGCCGAAGACTCTCCCTGCGGCAATGGTGCCGGTTTGGGTGGGATCGATGCCGGCGCTGGTGGATGGGGACCGCTTCACCGGCTCGTGGTTCCTCTTCTGGTGTACCCTGCTGAGCTGCCTCTGCATCCAGATCGCGACGAATCTCTTCAACGACGCCATCGACCACGCGAAGGGGGCGGACACGGAGCGGCGGGTCGGGCCTCGGCGCGTCACGGCCTCGGGGCTGCTGCGTCCGGGCACGGTCCTGGTGGGGGCGCTGGGCTTCTGCCTGCTCGCGGCGCTGATCGCGATCCCCATGATCGTCGCGCAGGGCTGGCCCGTCGTCGCGATCGGACTGGTCTCGCTCTTCTTCGCCTATGGCTACACCGGCGGCCCCTTTCCGCTCGCCTACCGGGGGATGGGGGAGCTGTTCGTGATTCTCTTCTTCGGATTTGTCGCGGTGTCAGGGTCGTATTTCGTGCAGACGGGGGAATGGGGAGGGGCCGGGATGCTGAGGCTCGGCTTGCAATGCGGGCTGTATTCCAGCGTGCTCATCGCGGTGAACAACCTCCGCGACCTCGACGAGGACCGGGGATCGGGCAAGCGCACGCTCGCGGTGCGCTTCGGGGAGACCTTCGCCCGCGTCGAGATCCTGCTCTTTTGCCTCGTCCCGGTGGTGCTCTGGAACCTGTCGGGCTCCCGCTCGCTCGAGGGGCTGGCCGTCGGGCTGCTGCCCGCGCCGATCGGGGCGATCATCGTCTTCTGTGTCTTCCGTTTCCGTCCCGGGCCGGTCTACAACCGCATCCTCGCCCTCGGCGCGCTACAACTGATCCTCTTCGCGGTGGCGGCAACCCTGCGCGAACTCGTTCCATGAAATCCGTCCATGTCTGGCGCTACACCCTGCGTTCGGCGAAGGGCCTGAACGCGGTCAGCGCACAGACGGAGCACGAGGGGGCGCTTCTTCGCGTCGGCGACGGTTTCGGATGCCTCCATCCCTGGCCGGAGCTGGGCGATCTGCCGCTCGACGCGCAGTTGCGGGCGCTGGCCGATGGGGAGGCTTCCCACACGCCTCTGGTCGTCGGTGCGCTGGAATGCGCGAGGCACGACGGCGAGGCGAGGCGGTCGGGGAAATCGCTGTTCACTCAGCCGGTTCCCGAAAGCCACTGGCTCGTCCGGGACGGCGATGATCCCGGCTTCGCCTGGTCGGATGGCTTTTCCCTCGCCAAGATCAAGGGGACTCCCGACCTGCCGCGGGTCATCGCCCTCGTCGATGCCTGGTCGGCGGTGGGACTCCGGCTCCGTCTCGATTTCAACGAAAGTCTGGAGCGCGGCGCCTTTCTCGATTTCTGGAGAGATCTTGGCGAAGAGCGTCGCCGTGCCATCGAGGTCGTCGAGGATCCCGAAGCATGGTCGGAGGAGGGCTGGATGGCGCTGCGCGAGGCCGGCGTCCCCCTCGCGGTGGACCGGGACCACACGAGCCGTCTGCGTCATGGCGATGTGCTGGTCTACAAGCCCGCCCGCTACGGATACGCCTGCCACCGGGAGACCCGTTTCTACATCACCTCCAACATGGACCACGCCATCGGGCAGCTTTGGGCCGCGGCCTTCGCCTCGATCGCCTCGCGGGGAGGCGAGAACGACAAGCTGCTCCCCTGCGGTCTCCTCACCCATCGCTGCTTCGAGTCCGACCCCTTCTTCGAGCGGCTCCGCTGCGATGGTCCTCGCCTGCTCCCGCCGGGGGGCACGGGCCTCGGTTTCGACGATCTTCTGGAATCCTTGCCATGGAAGCGGCTGACCTGAGTTCTCCCGCCTATTGGGAGTCGGAGGCGGTCGATCTCCGGCTGAATCCCCGGCGTCCCGCCGACGCGTCGGGCCTGCGCGGATTCCTCGAAGGGGAGCTGGGCCTGCGGGCTGCCGTGATTCTCGCCACCTCGGGCTCCAGCGGAAGCGCGAAGTTCGTTGTCCTCTCCAAGGCCGCGATCCTCGCCTCGGCCGACGCGGTGAACGCGCATTGCGGGCTGACCGCGGACGATGTCTGGCTGGGCGGTCTCTCCACCTTTCATGTCGGCGGGTTGGGCATCTATGCGCG
>CAYSZN010000260.1:0-4354 GCA_964435425.1 uncultured Akkermansia sp.
GGGCCAGCTTGATGTCGTGCCGTTCGACGACGTCGACATCGAGCTCGCCCTCGACGTCGCCAGCCAACGGCTCATCGAGGGCCTCATCCTCGCAGCCTTTCCCGACCACGCCATCTACGGCGAGGAGGGCATCGCGGGCGACCAGTCGAGCGACAGCCAATGGATCGTCGATCCCATCGACGGCACGGTGAACTTCTTCTACGGCATCCCCCACTTCTGCGTCTCCATCGCGATGCGCCGCGGTGGAGAGCTGAAGGTCGGCGCGATCTACGATCCGATGATGGACGAGCTCTATGCCGTCGATTTCGAAGGCCCCGCGACGCGGAACGGCCAGCCGATCCGTCCGAGCCGCCGATCCGAGCTGGCCGAGGCCGTCGTCACCGTCGGCTTCTCGAAATCGACCGAGTCCATCGACGCCGGTCTCGCCCGCTACAAGGCCATCGCCCACCGCGTCCGCAAGACGCGGATGATGGGCAGCGCCGCCCTTGCCCTCGCCTACATCGCCTGCGGCCGCCTCGACGCCTACATCGAGGAATCCATCAGCCTCTGGGACATCGCCGCCGGCCAGCTCCTCCTCGAGCGAGGCGGCGGGTCGGTCGTGCTGACGCCCTCTCCCGGAAACCCCGACAAATCCGGCATTGTCGCGAGCAACGGCAAGCTTGAGTTGATAGTTGAGGGTTGATAGTTGATAGGCCCGGAACCGGCGAGCGAGCCCGCCGCAGCAATCCGTTCTTGGACTTCGGCGCAAGCCGCTCACTTTCAATCTCTCAACTACCAACTAACCACTATCAACTAACCCCATGAGATACCGCAGCGGCATCGGATACGACGTCCACGCCTTCGCCGAAGGGCGTCCCCTCGTCCTTGGAGGTGTCACGATCCCCCACGACCGCGGACTGGCCGGGCATTCGGATGCGGACGTCCTTTCCCACGCCATCGCCGATGCCGTCCTCGGGGCCATCGGAGAGCCCGACATCGGCTATTGGTTCCCACCTTCGGACGCCTCCATCGAGGGCATCAGCAGCCTGAAGATCCTCGAGAAGGCCGCCGCCCTCGTACGCGAGGCGGGAGGCGAAATCGAGAACATCGACAGCACCCTCGTCGCCGAGGAGCCCCGCGTAATGGCGCATGCCCCGGCGATGAAGGAGAAAATCGCCGCCGCCCTCGGCATCGTGCCGGCCGACATCGGGATCAAGGCGACGACAAACGAGGCCATGGGCTTCGTCGGACGCCGCGAGGGCATCGCCGCCCTGGCGACCGCGTCGGTGGCGCTGCCGGAACGGGGTTGAGGTTGGGTTTGGTGGGGCGAACTGTCCCGGTGAGCCGCCGCGGAGGGAAGGCTGGAGGGGCGTCCGTCGAATTCCTGTCCCGACGCCCACCGGCCTTGGCCAACGACGGCTCGGCAGCAGCCGAGCCCCACCTCCGTCGGATCAGGCGGCTTTTCCGGAGGCATTCTTGCCCTAACTTCCCTTCCCTTGTCGTCTGCAGGAGCCGAAGTCTGCGTTTTAAAATTCCGGGTTCCGGGAAACGCGTCCGCCTTTGCCCGCTTTCCCCCGGTATTCCATCGGCGAAACACGGAACATCCGCTTGAAATGCTGGCCGAAACGCGAGGCGTCGCGGTAGCCGACGCGCTTGGCGATGCGGGCGACGGGCAGGCGGGTGGCGAGGAGGAGTTCGGCGGCTTTTTCGAGGCGCAGCTTCTGCAGGTAGGCTTGGAAGCTCAGGCCGTAGTGGCGGCGGAAGAGACGCGAGAGATGGCCGGGGCTGGTGAAGGCCACTTTGGCGGCGACTTCGCCGAGCCGCAGGGGACGGGCGAGACGAAAGGCGAGATGCGAGGCGGCGCGCTGCAGAGCGTCGGTTTCGGCGGAGGCGGACCCCCCATGCTGTTCGGCGATGCGGAACCACACGGCTTCGACATGGCTGCGTGCGGCATCCTCGGCGGCGGCAGGATCGCCGAGGGCGATGGTCTCGACGAGGTGCTCGTGCTCGTCGCTGAGGAAGCGGGAGTCGGGGAAGCATTCGTCGAAAGTCCGGCGGTGGAACTCTTGCAATGCCTCCCAGACATTCTGCCATGCCACGGACAGCTGAGGCACGGCGGCGAGCGCGACAATGGCGGCGTGCAATTCATGATCGGCGTTGCGAAACGCAGTGTAGTTGCGACGGCTCGTGGCATTGCCAAGGCGCTTGAGAATGGCCCGCAAGGGTTCGAGACTGTCCGCAGCAAGGCTGGCGCGCGTGGCGGCACGGCGTGCGGCGAAACCCTCCAGCAACGACCGGAGTGCGGTGAGATCTTTCAATTCAGCGTGGTTCATGGCCGTTGACTAAGCGAAATCGAACATTCCTCTATGCGCTGCCCGCCAAACTGGAGGCAGGCCTGGCTCCTATGTTGCATTGCCGACGCGGACGGCGTTTCGTGTCCCTCTGGTTCGCGCAGTATGCCGGATCGCGCAACGCCGAATTCCATCCAAGGCATCGCCGGAAAAACAACCGCCATGAAAGCCGCTCTTCTTTTTCTTCTCGCCGCCAGCCTCGCGCACGCTGGGGAATCCATCCATTGGCCGTTCGAGGATGCTGCGGATCCGGCGTTCGCCTTGCACGGCAACGCCGACGCGGTGACGGGCGTAGCGGGGAAGGCGCTGGCGCTCGACGGCCATTCGCTGATCGAGATCGCGGATTCCGCCGCCCGAGGCCACGGCGAACCGGGGTTCAGCGTCGTGCTGTGGGTCAACGCCTTCGCCCCCGGGAACGGGCGGCAGCAGATGCTCGCCGCGAAAAACCGCTATTCGCACGACGAACGGCAATGGGGCGCGATGCTGGACCGGGATGGGCGCTTCCGGCTCTACGTGTGGCAAGACGGCTGGAAGACGGTGGAGCATCCAGCACCTCCGCAGGCGGGACACTGGCATCAGGTCGGCGTGGTGATGCGGCCCGGCGCGGCGGAGTTGTGGGTGGACGGTGCCTTGTCCGGCCAACTGGCGCTCGGAGAGCCGGTGCCGCATACGGAAGCGCCCTTGACCTTCGGCGGCGTCCACGATTCGGGCGCCCGGCGGCAGACCTTCTTCGGGGCGCTCGACGAGGTGCGGTTTTTCGACGAGGCCTTGTCCGCCGCTGCCATGGCGGCGCTGCATCGGCCGGTCGACGCCACCCTGCCCGTCCCTGCCCATGTCCCGGCGGTGTTGTCGGCGCTGTGGGACGAGGCGAAGCCGCTGCCCAAAGCCGCCGAGCTGCCTGTGGTCGAAGGCGCGCGTTTCTCCATCATCAAGCCCTACGAGTTCGACAAAGACGGCTACCGCTTCCTGCACGGCGTGGCCTTGTGCTTCCATCGGGGCAAGCTCTACGCCAGCTTCGGCCACAATCAGGGAGGCGAAAACACCGACACCGAAGAAGCCCGCTACTGCGTGAGCGAAGACGGGGGACGCACCTGGAGCGAAGTGCGGACCATCGACTCGGGCGAGCCGGGCCTCGGCGTCAGCCACGGCAGCTTTTTGTCCCGCGACGGAGCATTGTGGGCCTTCATGGGCGCATACCGCGGCATCATGCAAGGCGTCCACACGCGGGCCTACGTGCTGGACGAGGCCACCGGCGAGTGGCAAGCGAAAGGCACGGTCGCCGAAGACGGCTTCTGGCCGATGCAGGAGCCGCTCCCGATGGACGATGGGAATTGGATCATGGCGGGGCTCCAAGTGGGTGGGGGCAACCCCGCCGCCGTGGCCATCAGCCGGGGCGATGATTTCGCGCAGTGGGATGTCGTCGCCATCCCCGCGCCCGAAGGCATCCGGATGTGGGGCGAATCCACCGTGATCGTCGAGGGTGCCCACATCGCGAACATCAGCCGCTACGGAGGCGAAGCCCGCGCGCTCTCCGCCACCAGCGAGGACTACGGTCGCACATGGACCACCATGCAGCCTGCCAACCTGCCCATGGCGACGAGCAAACCCTATGCGGGGACGCTGAGCACCGGACAGCGCTACCTCGTCTGCACCACCACCGCCGACAGCGGCGGCAGGAGAGCCCCTTTGACCATCGCGGTATCGACGCCTGGACAACCGCTGTTCAACAAAGCCTTCGTCGTCCGCCACGCCCTGTTTCCAGGCGGGCCGGGCGAGTCGCACGAGAGGGTCTCGCTCTCCTATCCCTACGCCATCGAGCACGATGGGCATCTCTATATCGGCTACTCGAACAACGGCGGTCATGTCGGTCGCGTTGGCAAAGGCCGCGAATTGTGGAACAACAATAGCGCGGAGTTGGCGGTGGTTCCGCTTGGCGCGTTGAAGGTCGAATAGCGGCTCCAAACTTGCCGGGCGGTCTGGGAAGGGTCAGCAGCCCGCTGTCGGCTCGTCGATTATCCCGGCCT
>CAYSZN010000260.1:4454-5919 GCA_964435425.1 uncultured Akkermansia sp.
TCCCGATACAGGATCTCCACCAGATCGAGGGACTTCCGGTTCGGGAAGAGGCCGAACTCCATCTGGTTCATCACGTAGGCGAAGGACCAGCCGCTCTCGGGATCGGCGAAGGCGTGGCTGCCGCCGGCACCGGGCTGGCCGAAGGCGGATCGGGAGGGACCGAAGAGGTGGCGGAGTTTCCGCCCGTCCGCATCGAGGGGATCGAGCTGGAAGCCTCCGGTGAAGGCGGTGGGCAGCAGCAGGGTGCGGTCCGTGCCGCTGGTCAGCAGCGTCCGGGCCGTTCGCACGACCCGCGCGGGAAGTACCGGCGTGCCGTCGAACTCTCCGTCGCGGGCGAGGATCTGGTAGAATTTCGCGAGGGCTCGTGCCGTGCCGACACCGCCGAAGGCGGGCAGCCCGGCCTGGAGGATGTCGAGCCGGTTGATCTCGCCTAGGGTGCGCATCCCCGAGGGCGAGGAGAAGGCGGCGAGGGCGAGGGAGTCGGGGTTCGCCAGCTCGCGGTAGAAGGGCAGCTCCTCGCCGGAGGGAAGGTGCGCTTTGGGCGGAACCATCGTGGCGAGGCGGTCGAGGAGGCGGGCGGGGAAGCCGCCGATCCAGAAATCGAGTCCCAGCGTCTCCGCGAGGCGGGTGTTCCAGTAGTTCCCCAGCGAGGTTCCCGAGAGCCGCCTCACGACCTCGTCGAGCAGGTAGCCGAGGGTGCGGGGATGGTAGCCGTGGCCCTCCCCGGGCGTCCACCAGGGCGACTGCCGCTCTATCGCCGCGACCACTTCGGCGTGGGAGAGGACGTGCGGACGGTTGTCCGTGGAGAGGGCGGGCAGGCCGGACTGGTGGGAGAGGAGTTGGAGGAATGTCAGGCTCCCGTCCCGCGCGGCGAGCAGCTCGGGCCAGACTGTGGCGACGGGATCGTGCGGCGAGTATCCCGCGCCTTCGAGGGCGAGGAGGAAGGCGACGGCGGCGGGGCCCTTTGTCGCCGACCAGACCGAGACGAGCGTTTCGGCGGTCCAGGCCGACCCGCGCTGGGGATCGATCCAGCCGCGATGGAGGGAGACGACCTCCTTTCCGCCCTTCCAGACCGAGACCGAAGCGCCCAGCTCGCCGAGCTCGTCGAAATTCCGGTGAAAGCGTTCTTCGAGGGTCTCCATCGTCATGAGATCTCGTCCCGGATCGCGGCGAGGTCGGGGTCGGCGAGGGCGCGCTCGCGGAAGCGGCGGTCCATCTCGATGGAGAGGCGCAGCCAGGTGAGCGCGGCCTGCGTCTTGCCGAGGGCGAGCTCGTAGCAGGCGAGGTTGTAGAAGTAGACCGGCTCCTCGCGCAGGGTCTCGGGTCCGGACTGGAGGTGCTCGATGGCATCCTCGGTGCGGCCGAGGGCGTGGAGGCAGTAGGCTCCCTGGATGAAGCCGGCGTGGTTGTCGGGATGCAGGCTGCAGAGGATGCCGCAGAGGGCGAGGGCTTCCTCGGTCCGGCC
>CAYSZN010000261.1:0-5901 GCA_964435425.1 uncultured Akkermansia sp.
AGCGCGAGGCGGCGAACCTGGCGAACTTCACCGAGAATCTTCTCATCGCCGCCGAGACGGCTTTCTCCGCCCGTCCCGTCCTCAAGAGCCATCTGACCTGGGAGATTCTGAAGGGCCTGAAGAAGCACGGACGCTCCGCCGAAGTCATCGACGGGAACGACGGCGCGCGTCTGCGCTACGACAAGCTGCTCGCTGCCGCCATCGTCCTCTCGAAGGTGATCCGGCAGGAGACCCGGCAGAAGCGCGTCGGCATCGTTCTTCCGCCCGGCAAGGGCGGGCTCGTCGCGAACCTCGCCGTGCTCCTCGCCGGCAAGGTGCCGGTGAACCTCAATTTCACCGCCGGGGAGAAGGCCGTGGCCTCCTGCATCGAGCAGGCCGGTCTCGACAAGTTCATCACCGCCGGCCCCTTCATTGAGAAGATGGCCTCCTTCCCGTGGCCGGCGGAGGACCGGCTTCTCCTGCTCGATCGCCTCCTGCCGGGACTGAAGCCCCGCATCGGTCTCTGGCTGGTCCTTTCCAAGCTCCTCTCCCCCGGCCTGCTCGCCTCCGTCCTGAAGGTGCCGAAGCAGGGCGGCTCCGAGGAGGCGGTGCTCCTGTTCACCAGCGGCAGCTCAGGCGAGCCCAAGGGCGTCGTCCTCTCCCATCGCAACCTCCTCGCCAATGTGAACCAGTTCGGCGCGCGCATCGACCTGCATTCGACCGACAGGATCCTCGGCAGCCTGCCGCTCTTCCACAGCTTCGGCTGCACCGTGACGCTGTGGTATCCCATGATCGAGGGCGTCAGCCTCGTCACCTACCCGAGTCCCCTCGAGGTCGCGAAGCTGGCCGAGCTGGTCGAGGAGCACTCCGTCAACCTCCTGCTCACCACCCCGACCTTCCTCCGCGGCTACCTCCGCAAGGCGAGGAAGGAGCAGCTCGCCCCGTTGAAATACGTCGTCACCGGCGCCGAGAAACTGCCGAAGAAAGTGGCCGAGGCCTTCGAGGAGCGCTTCGGCAAGCCCGTCCTCGAGGGCTACGGCCTCACCGAGACCTCGCCGGCGACGAACGTCAACCTCCCCGACGCCGAGAGGCCCGAGGGCTCGCGCGGTCCCGTGCTGCCCAACCGCCGCTTCGGTTCGGTCGGCCTGTTCATCCCCGGCATCGCCGTCCGCATCACCGATCCCGACACGCAGGAGCCCCTGCCGCTCCATACCACCGGGATGATCTCCCTCCGCGGGGCGAACGTCTTCGAGGGCTATCTCGGCCAGCCGGAGAAGACGGCCGCCGTTCTCAAGGGCGGCTGGTTCACCACCGGCGACCTCGGCCGTCTCGACGAGGACGGGTTCCTCTACATCGAGGGCCGTCTCTCGCGCTTCTCCAAGATCGGCGGCGAGATGGTGCCCCACGAGACCGTCGAGGATCTCGTGAACAAGGTCCTCGGCCACGCCGAGGACGAGCGCCGCGTCGCCATTGTGGGGGTACCCGACGAGGCCAAGGGCGAGGCGCTCGTCCTGCTCAGCTCGAATCCCGACATCGATCTCCAGGCGCTGCGCGCGAAGCTGTCCGCCGACGGCATTCCCGCCCTCTGGATTCCGAAGAAGGTCATCGACGTGCCTGAGATTCCCATCCTCGCCTCCGGGAAGCTCGATATCAAGGGCTGCGAGAATATTGCGAATGGTGCGGAGTGAGCTTGTCTTCCTACTCGTCCTCATCCTCCTACTCTTACTCCATCCGAGCGTCGGAGGGACTTCCGATTTCGAGTAAGAGTAGGAGGATGAGAATGAGTAGGAGAGCAGCCCCCAAAATTTGTATGCAATTTTCCCGGATCGCGGTCTTGCATTGCCTTCCGAATTCGACATCCTAGCCGTTTATCCCTCTTTCACCCCCCTGCTGTCCCGGTTTCCCCCGATGAACCTTCTCATCCTTTCCATCCCCCTCTTCGGCCTGCTTGCGTTCGCCTACACCTTCTGGCGTTCCGCGTGGGTGGCGAAGCAGGATCCCGGCACGGAGAAGATGCGTCGCATCGGTGCCGCCATCGCGGAAGGGGCCATGGCCTTCCTCTGCGCCGAATACAAGGTCCTCGGCGTCTTCGTCGCCTGCGTCGCCAGCCTGCTCGTCTTCGGCGGCATCAAGGATCCGGTGAACAGCTCGCCCTTCGTCGGCCTCTCCTTCGTCGTCGGGGCGGTCTGCTCGGCCCTCGCCGGCTTCATCGGGATGCGCGCCGCGACCAAGGCGAACCACCGCACCACCCAGGCCGCCCGCATCAGCCTCGGCGAAGGGCTGAAAATCGCCTTCGCGGGCGGTTCGGTGATGGGCATGGGCGTCGTCGGCCTCGGGCTGCTCGGTCTCGGGCTGCTCTTCGCGATCTTCTCCGCGAAGCTCGGCACCGACGCCGAATCCATCGGGAAGGTGATGACCATCATCACCGGCTTCATCTTCGGCGTCTCCTCCATCTCGCTCTTCGCCCGCCTTGGCGGGGGTATCTATACGAAGGCCGCCGACGTCGGCGCGGACCTCGTCGGCAAGGTCGAGGCCGGCATCCCCGAGGACCACCCGCTCAACCCCGCCACCATCGCCGACAACGTGGGCGACAACGTGGGCGACGTCGCCGGCATGGGCGCCGACCTCTTCGAGTCCTACGTCAGCGCGATCATCGGCACCATGATCATCGGGGCAGTCTTCATCGGGCTGCCCGAGTTCTCCGGCCTGCCTCTCGCCGCCGTCCTCCTACCCATGCTCCTCTCCGGTCTCGGCATCGTCGCCTCCATCGTCGGAATCTCCCTCGTGAAGGTGAAGGAGGGAGGCGACCCGCAGAAGGCCCTGAACTTCGGCGAGATCGTGGCCGGAGCCATTCTCCTCGCCGGAGCCTGGTTCCTCGTCAAGGCGATCCTCCCCGCCCAGTGGACCGTCGACGGCAAGGAGTTCACCTCCCTCGGCGTCTACAGCTCCATCGCCATCGGACTCTTCGCCGGAGTCGCCATCGGCTACGTCACCGAATACTACACCGGCACCGGGAAGAAGCCCGTCATCGGCATCGTGCGCCAGTCCGTGACCGGTTCGGCCACGAACATCATCTCCGGGCTGAGCGTGGGCATGCTCTCCACCGCCATCCCCGTCATCATCCTCGCCGCCGCCATCATCGGCTCCTACGAGGTCGCCGGTCTCTACGGCGTGGCCATCGCCGCCGTCGGCATGCTGGCCAACACCGGCATCCAGCTCGCCGTCGATGCCTACGGCCCCATCTCCGACAACGCCGGAGGCATCGCCCAGATGAGCGAACTGCCGCCCGAGGTGCGCCAGCGCACCGACAAGCTCGACGCCGTGGGCAACACCACCGCCGCCATCGGCAAGGGCTTCGCCATCGGCTCGGCCGCGCTCACCGCCCTTGCTCTCTTCGCCGCCTTCAAGGCCACCTGGGAGAAGACCCACGGAGGAGAGACGCTCCACATCGAGGTGACCGATCCGCACGTTGTCGCCGCCCTCTTCGTCGGCGGGATGGTGCCCTTCCTCTTCTCCGCCCTCGCCATGGAGGCCGTGGGACGCGCCGCCATGTCCATGATCGAGGAGGTGCGCCGCCAGTTCCGCGAGATCCCCGGACTGCGTGCCGGCCTCGCCGCGATGAACCGCAACGAAGGCCGCCCCGTCGAGGAATGGCCCGAGGCCGACCGCCAGGACTACGAGACCGCGCACGGCCAGGCCGAGTTCGGCAAGTGCGTCGAGATTTCCACCAAGGCGGCCCTCCGCGAGATGGTGAAGCCCGGCCTCATCGCCGTGGCCGCCCCCGTCCTCGTCGGATTCTTCGGGGGAGCGGAGATGCTCGGCGGGCTCCTCGTCGGCGTCACGATCACCGGCGTGCTCATGGCGCTCTTCCAATCCAACGCCGGCGGTGCCTGGGACAACGCCAAGAAAATGATCGAGGAAGGCTTCGAGGCGAACGGCCAGCGGCTCGTGAAAGGCTCCGACGCCCACAAGGCCGCCGTCGTCGGCGACACCGTGGGCGATCCCTTCAAGGACACCTCCGGCCCCTCGCTGAACACCCTCCTGAAGCTAATGAGCGTCGTCGCGCTGGTGATCGCTCCGTTGATCTGATACCAAATCTGAAAAAGATCCGGATGATTTCGGAGTGGAACCCGAATCCAATTTGGCACCACCGCCAAGCCATCCGGTCCGACGAAGGTGGGGCGAGGCGTCCCTGCCGAGCCGTCGTCAGACCAAAGGCCGTGGGCGTCAGGACAAAGATCCGACGGACGCCTGACCTTGGAGGGGCACGCTCCGTCGTGCCCGCCGAAGCCTCCGGGTAGGTCCGACGCGGGTACGACGGAGCAGTCCTCACGGCGCGGCGGCTCATCGGGACGGTTCGTCCCACCCGGCTGCCGTCGAATTCCTGAATCGACCGCATCGTGCTGGCCGACTGGAAACCATCCAATCGACCAAACCGTTTTCGGATTTCGTATAAAAGGGTCCCCTCCCCGATCCAACCCTGTCGGGTCAAGGCCGCGCCGACTCACCCCAGCAGCTCCGCCAGCACGGCGAGCCCTCCCTCGCGCTGCGACAGGTCGAGCAGCCTCCGCTTCGCCACGGGGATATGGGCGAGGAACTCGCGCTTGCCCTTCACCTCGCCGAGGAAACCGTAGGCCCCGAGCGCCTGCATGAGCCGCTGCGTCGCGCATTGCACGAGGCGGCGGCGGTAGGCCTCCCTCGGTTCGCCGTCGCCGCATTCGGTCTTCAGCGAGAAGTAGAAATCGACGAGCTCGTCCGTCTCCTGCGGGGTGAACTCGCTGTAGGGATCGTAGACCATCGAAGCGAGGTCGTATTCGGGCAGGCCCCAGCGGAGGCCCTGATAGTCGATGAGGTAGGCTCCGCCGTCCCGCAGCATCACGTTGGTGCTCTGGAAATCGCGGTGGACGAGGGCGCGCGGCAGGCTGCCGAGCTCCTCGGCGAGGGCCGCGAGGGAAGGATGCTCCCGAAGGTCCGCAGCGGCCTCGGGGGAATGGAAGCGCTCGACATAGTGCGTCAGGAAGTAGCTCTGCTCCCACTCGTAGAGCGCGGCGTCGAAGGGGCGCTCCAGCTCCGGCAGGTCGGCGGGCGCGTCGGCTTCGGCGAAGCGGTGCAGCGGCAGGACGGCGCGCAAGGCCAGTTCGTAGGCCGGACGGCGGGAGGCCGTCCAATCGCTGCCCGCGAGGTGGCCAAGGTCGGTCTCGCCGAGGTCCTCGACCCAGAGCAGGCAAAGATCCTCGCGCCGGGCGACGATGGCCGGGGCGGGGATGCCGTGGCGGTTGAGGAAGTCGGTGACGGAGGCGAAGCGCGCGTTGTCGCTCCGGTCGAGGCCGTAGTGCATCGCGACCACGCTGCGTCCGGTCGAAGGATCGGCGACGCGGACGAAAAGGCGGCCCGAGCCACCCTTCTCGATCACGGAAAAGGCGAGGCCTGCCCCGCTCCAGTCGGGCAGGGCCTCCCGTGTGTGACGTTCGATCTCTTCCAGTTCCATTTGGGAAAAAGCCCCACCAAACCACGGATCGGGAAGGGGAAAAGCGTTTTTCCCGAAGGAATCGCCGGAGACCTCGGGACAGACGCCCATCTCCCCGTTTTTTCTGGTTGGACGGAGCTTCGTGGGATAGGATTCCCGCATGGCTCTCCATCTGAAGCTTCCCGAAGCCCTCGATCAGCACGCCCTCAACCACCGCCGCTGGGACAGTCTGCTCGAGAGCGGAGAGATGGCGAAATACGACACACAACGGGTCGAGACCGACCGCTACGGACACCTCGTCATGAGCCCGTGGGCGAGCGCCAAGCATGGAGTCTACCAGAGCGAGGTCATCCTGCGTCTCGGAACGCTCCTTCCCGGCGGCCGCACCATCAGCGAATGTCCGGTCTCCACCTCCGACGGAGTGAAGCTCGTCGATGCGGCGTGGATGTCGCGCG
>CAYSZN010000262.1:0-5897 GCA_964435425.1 uncultured Akkermansia sp.
GGTCCTGCCATTGGCCCCCTTTCTGGCGGACGACGCAGAGCGAGCCGTCGAGCCAGGTGGCGACGACGAGATCCTGGTTTTTCAGAGCGTTGTCGGCGGCGATGCGGTTGAGCAGGTGGGCGGTGGTGGCGAACAGGCCCGAGCAGATGCGCGCGGGGCGCAGGTTGTGGCTGCGCATCGCCTCCTCGATGGCCTTGACCATGGAGTCGTCGCAGGCCATCACGAGGCTGGCGCTGGTCTCGGGATTGTGGTGGATGGCGTAGCGCTTGGTGCGGTCGTGCTTCGTGCCGAGGATGGACTTGGGATTGAGGCGCAGCTCCTCCTGCCAGCCCTTCTTGCGCGAGAGATTGTGCTCCAGCCCGATGATGAAGCGGTTGTTCAGCGAGAGGCCGATCCAGCCGTCTTCGGTGGAGGCCCGCCACGTGTCGGCCATCTGGGCGGCGACCTCGACGAACTCGCCGTCGGCCTCTCCGGTGCCCTCGACGAGGCCTTTGCGGTTGATCGAGGCCCAGGTGCATCGGCCCCGGCCAATGTTCACGATCAGCGATTTGCGCTTGGGAAAGCGCTGCTGCCAGGTGAAGCGCGGGTTGTCCGGCTCGGGGCGGAAGGCGGCGAAGGTGAGGACGTCCTTGATGTCTTTGAATTCCATGGTGGGTCAGCGGGGTAGGATGGCGTTCTGTTCGGCGAGGGCGGCGTCGCGGTGGAGGTATTCGGCGACCTCGTGCTCGGAGTATCCCGTCTTTGCGGGGATGCTGGAGCGCCAGCCCTCGAACTCGCGCAGCTTCAGGCAGTGCTCGAAGTTCATCATCCCCTTGGTCGTGCCGGTCTCGAGCTCGTGGTCGAGGCGCTTGAAGTCCCCGCGGCGGATCATGCCGGCGACGGAGTCGTAGGGGAAGAGGACCTCGTGGATGGGGAAGCGGCGTTCCTGGTGCGCGTCGAAGAGGAGCTGCTGGCAGAGAATCATGCGCATCGAGTCGGCGAAGGAGAGCATCGCGTTCTCCATGCGCTCGCTTGGGATGAGCTTGAGGAAGCGCTGCACGGTCTGGGCGGCGGAGGAGGTGTGCATCGTGGCGACGACGACGTGGCCGGTCTCGGCGGCCTGCAGGGCGATCTCGGCGGTGGTCCCGTCGCGGATCTCGCCGACCATGATGACGTCGGGGGCCTGGCGCAGCGAGGCCCGCAGGGAGAGGGCGAAGTCGAGCTCGTCCGAGCCGATCTCGCGCTGGGTGACGAGCGAGGGCAGGTTCGTCGGCAGGATGTACTCGATGGGATCCTCGAAGGTGATGATGTGCTCGCGCCGCCGCTCGGCGCGGGCCTTGATCATCGAGGCGATGGTCGTCGACTTGCCCGAGCCGGTTGCGCCGCAGATCAGGAAGAGCCCGTTGTCGGCCTCGAGATAGGCCTTCAGTGCCTGGGGCGGCAGGGAGATCTGCTGCGGTGTGGGGATGTGGTTCGGCAGGAGACGCATCACCCAGCGGAGGCGTCCGCGGGTGACGAGCTGGTTCACGCGGAAGCGGAGCGGGCCGATCTGCATCGCGTAGTCGAGCGTGCCGGGACGCACCTCCAGCGCCTGCTCGGGCTGGAAGATGAAGGAGTCGACGACGAGGTCGCCGTTCATCCGGTAGGTGAGCTGCTCCCACGGAGTGATGTAGAAGTCGCTGATGCTGTACTTCTGCGAGAGGTGGAGGATGCGGTTCCCCAGGGGGCTTCTTTCGTCGATGCCGTGCATTTTGATGCGGATGTCAGGGTGTTTCAGCGGGGGAGGAAGGTGCCGAGCAGCTCGCCCTGTCCGGTCGCCCCCTCGTAGACGTGGAACTGGCTCTGGCTGGAGAAGCCGAAGGAGTCGGTCGCTCCGAACTCGAGCTGGATGCGGTAGTTCACCCCGTTGATCTGGAGGGGGATGTTCTGGGTGAGGTTGGTGATCTTGACATAGTCGGCGCTGGCGTTCGCGTCGTCGGGATCGTTCTCGGTGTTGACGAGGTCGAGGTTCAGGTCGAACGAGATCGTCTGGCCGCGGTCGGGCAGGGCGATCGTGATCCTCAGCTTCACGCCGGTCGCGTGCGAGTCGTAGTAGGTCGATCCGTTGTGGTAGTAGAAGTCGCCGAGCTTGAACTTCTGTCCCGGGGCGACGTCGGAGAAGGCGAGGCTGGAGAAGCTGAGGACGTTCGGGTCGCCGGAGTTGATCGGCTCTCCGTCGAGGATGAAGACGGGGTCGCCGTGGGCGAAGCGGTCGCCGTTCTCGGTGATCTGGTAGGCGAGGTTCGGACCCCCCACGGGCGAGTGGAAGTCGCTTTCGACCGAGCCGGAGAGGCTCTCGGGAACGGGGTAGTAGTGGGCCGATCTCTGCGAGCTGTCCCGGTAGGCGGAGGCGTCCTTCGTGAGGAACTGGGCACGGAGCTGCGTGTTCATCGGCACCTCGACCGGACCGGTATAGGGAGTCCACGGCCCGCTTCCGAGCTGGTAGATCGGATCGCCCTGCGAAGGCGAGGGGAGATTTGTGATCGAGACGGAGAGCGGAAACTGGCTTTCGGGATGCGCTCCGGCAGCGGGGTTGAAGACCGGGGTGGGGAGGCGCGGCGGTGTGGGCGGCGGCGGCGGGGGGGGAGGGGAGGGAGGCCCGGGATCCGGTCCTGGCCCGGGCTCCGGTTCCGGGACGTTCGTGACCGGAGAGGAGTCGGCGACATTCGGGTTGGTGGGAAAGCGGGAAGGACCCTGCGGAGCGGACGGATTGACCGTGGCGCCGTGGTCCCAGACCCAGGTCGAGTTCGCCGCATAGTTCACCGCGTCGCGAGACCGGTCCTCGATCGTCGCGGCGGTCTCCGCGATCGATTCGTCCAGAATGAACTCCACGCCCGGTCCCGAGGAGACGGCCTCGAAGCGCATCGTATCGGGAAGATAGCGCGCGCGCCGCTTCCAACTGTCCTCCGGCACCTCGACCGCGGCCACGCGAGGATCGACGAGCCGGCCCGAGGGAGCGCCGGCGTGCAGCTCCTTTCCGGCTTTCGAGCGGGTCGTCTTCAGCTTTGCGAGAACTGCTGCCGGATCGGAGAGGGACTCCAGGGAGCCTCCGTTGGCGAGGTACAGGGAGATCGCCGAGTTCATCGTGCGCACATCCGACTCCAGTTTCCCGTGCTGGCTGCTTCGGCTCACATTGGTGACAGCGACCACGCTGATCGCCGAGACGATCGCCAGCGCGCCGACGGCGAGCAGGATCTCGACGAGACTGATCGCGGAGAGATGGCGCCGGGCGAAGAAGGCGTGTCGATGGAGAGTCATTTGTAAAAACAATAAGAAATATAATTTAAATAATTTTCGGCGCAAGTTTTTTGAAAATTCTAATATTTCTAAAATTTATTCTTGATGGTTAAGATATTTAAATTATGATTGGACCTGAATTTTTTGAAACCTGTGGCCATGAAAATCGCCCCTCTTGCACTCCTCGCCTTCGCGTGCCTCGCCGTGTCCTCCGTCCAAGCCCAGGTCGGGCAGCAGATGGCCCTGCTGAACTCGCCCGCCTACGAGACCGCCGCCGCGCCGCTGCGCAACGCCCCTCCGCGCCAGTACAATTTCTCGAAGGCGGTCCTCAGCGACGTGATGCGCCTGATGGCGGAGGACGCCGGCATCGGTTTCTTCGGTCTGCCCGATGGAGCCGGCAACGGTGACAATCTCGTCACCTTCACCCTCAACGCGAGCCCCTTCGCCGCCTTGGAGACGCTCGCCAAGGCGAACGGAGTCGCCCTGATCCACGACAGCGGCATCTGGTACCTGCGCCCCGCCAACGACCAGGAGCTGATCGGGCGCATCTACGAGATCAACTACAACGCCCAGGAGCTGGTGACGAAGAACACCCAGTCGACGATGACGACGGGCGGGAGCTCCAGCTCGAACGGTTCGGCCAGCTCGGGCCTGAACCTCCAGGGCTCTCCTGACTTCTTCGTCACCGAGCCCTCGCGCATCCTCGAGGACATCCAGAACATCCTCGACATTCCCACCACGGGCGGCAACGCCACCTTCGCGCCCACCGCCTCGGTCGACAACGTCGCGCAGCTCTCCGTCGGCGGATTCCAGGGCCAGCCCGACCTCGTCGTGCGCCAGCCCATGCAGGTCTCCGGCGGCGAGGGCTCCGCCCAGCAGTCGAAGGTGATCTGGAACAGCGACTCGAACACCCTCTACGTCGTCGCCTCGCGCCAGCAGCACCAGTGGATCGAGGCCTACCTCGCCTCGGCCGACCGGCCCCAGCCCATGATCGCCGTCGAGGTGAAGTTCATCGAGACGAGCCGCGATCCCAGCAGCGACCTCGGCATCGACTGGAACGGCGTCCTCGGCCAGAACGGGCTCGAGGTGACCCTTTCCGACAATGCCGGTCCCATCAATCTGAACAACGTCGGTGGCTACGCCCTGCCGACGGCGGTGCTCAGCTACAGCGACCTCAACCTGAAGCTGCGCGCCATCTACAACGACCGCAAGACCCGCATGGTCTCGTATCCCCGCATGGTCACCCTCGACAACCGCGAGGTCTCCTTCCGCAGCGTCGTGAACCAGCCCGTGCTCGGATCCAGCGCCAGCGCCAGCCTCGGCGCGGGGGCGACCGAGACCTCGTCGATCGAATACCTGCCCATCGGCACCGTCATCAACATCCTGCCCAAGCGCATGGCGGGGAACAAGATCCTCCTCAACGTCTCCGTGACCGTCTCCGACATCATCGGCACGGAATACATCAACGGCAATCCCTTCCCCATCGCCACCTCGCGCGTCTACACCGCCCCGCTCACCGTGCAGAGCGGCTACACCGTGGCCATCAGCGGGCTCGACGCCGCGCGCACCGACGAGAACGAGAGCGGCCTGCCCATCCTCGGCCGCCTCCCCGTGATCGGCTACGCCTTCAAGAACCGCAAGCAGGACCGCAGCCGCCAGCACCTGATGATGCTGATCACTCCCGTCGCGCTGAACACCGGCACCGAGGGGCTCACGGAGAAGCCCATCACCCGCGAGCCATGGAAGGCGGCCCCCTCCGTCCACCAGCCCGTCGTCTACGACAAGGTCCCCGTGTCCGAGACCCGCCGCGAGCCGATGCGCGCCCAGCCTATCGATGACATTCCCGACTTCCACGATCCCGCGAGTGACCGCAAGGCCAGCCGCACCTTCGGCAAGGACGGAGGCGTGCGGGAGCCCGCCCATGCCGACATCGCCGAGCGCAGTCCCGCGGCGGCGGTTCCCTCCACGGTGGTGACCTATCCCGATCCCATCGCTCCCACGACCGGGGCGACGATCAAGTCCGCCTCCCTCGCTCCCGTGCCTTCGGCCCTGAACACGCCCATGGTCGTGAGTCCGGTTCCCGCCTCCGAGGGACCCGAGCCTGTCACCGCACCCAAGGAGGCCGCTCCGCCGGTGTCGGTCGAGAAATCCGATGTCCCGCCTGTCTCCGCCGCTCCGATGGTGGAGGCTCCGCCCGCCACCATCCCGGCCCAGGAGGAGAAAGTGGAGGATCCGCGCCTTTCCAAGATCCGCGAAGGCATCGTGCGGCTCCGGGGAGACCTTGCCAAGGTGCCGGAGGGCGAAGGCCGCCTTTCCCCCGACGACGGGCAGCTCGTCCTCAACGTCCACGACGAGGCGCAGAAGCTGCTCGGACAGGTCGAGACCGTCCGCGGCGACAAGAGCAAGCCCCTGTCCGGTGCCCTCGGCGACACCTGGTGGGACCTCATCAATCTGAAATCGCAGGCCGCCAAGCTGAGCCGCCGCTCGCCGGAGAGCCTCGCCGTGAAGTCCGAAGGCGAAGCCGCGAAGCCGGCGGACCCGGAAGACGCCAAGCCCTGAGAACTGGCTTGGCTAAACCCGCCCCTCCAACGCGGACGCCCCGGCGGTGCGTCCCTACCGAGTTCCGGGCTGGCGCGGAACTC
>CAYSZN010000263.1:0-1923 GCA_964435425.1 uncultured Akkermansia sp.
CGGCGATCTGCTCCAGCGTCTCGCCCTCGCGCACGATGTGGATACGGGAGGTGGCGGTGCGTCTCGACATCGCTTTCTGCGCACGGGCCCATTGCTTCGTGTATTCCTTGCGGCGCGGTCTCATATACTCGTGCTCGGGAAGAATGGAGAGCGCCTCGTCGTAGGCTTTGGCCGCGCCCGCCGCATCGCCTTCGGCCATCAACTGCGACGCCCGGAGGGCCAGCTCGTCGGCCCGCGGCACGGCATTCTGCTCCTCTATGCTCATTGCCTCCGGCTCGGTCTTCGTGGGAATCTCCACGGCGGCTTCTTCCGCTTTCTTCGGGAAGTCTATTCTGGATTCGGTAACGATAACAGGCCCCCCATCTAGCGACGATCCATCCCGTATCTTCTGGATCGGCATTCCGGCGGGATCGACGACCTGTGCTGTGACGAAGACGAGGCGATTCGCGCCATCGGCGTTCTTTTCGGCCACGACGATGGTTTCTCCATCGTTGATGGTGATGTTGCCCGGCGATTCCAAGGCTGATCTATCCTCGCCAACAAGGGGCTTTCCGTGCTCTGGCAAGAGCAGTTGGAGGTCGATGGTGGACTCGTTTGCTCCGAGCACGGGCTGGATGCCATAGCGCCGCCGTTCCGTCTGGGTGATGGCCGCCTGTCCCGAACGAGCCATGACCAGAGGAGATGTGAGAACCTCGACCCCCTCGATTTTCTCCAGACTCCGGATGAACATCTGAAACTGAGGGTCGGTGAAGACGCTTGCCACCCGAACCCTGCGCTCGGCACGGGCTTTCGGCATCGGCTTCGGCGGGCGGGCCAGCTCCTCTTTGAAGGATTCGTAGGAATCGAAGACGCTCGTCCATTCGCCTTTCTCCCGCCCTACCGGTGGCTCCGTGAACTCGAAGTAGCCCTTCAGCTCTTCCGGCAGATCCCCTTGGAAGCTCGCCTCGCGGACGGTGAAGCAGATCTGGCATTCGATGATCTGCGTGATGGACTCGATGTAGGCCTCGACCAGCTCCATCTGGTCTTTTGTGTTCCGCACGATGAGCTGCGAGGTCGTCGCATTGTAGATCGCACTGGCTCCGGGACCGAAGGTGATCCCGGCAGACTCGAGGATTTGCTTGGCCCCCTTCCTCGGTGCGTCAGCATCGGTCGAGACGAAAGTCGGAGGCACGACGTACACATTCGTGAACAGCTCCGCATCGGCCCGCAGCGACGGCACCAGCCCCAGCAGGACGACGGTAAAAACGGCAAGAATCCGATTCATCCCACGAGAATGACGAAATCCCGCACCGGGGTCAATCCGAAAGTGCCGGTCCCGCCGCGCTTGCGCGCCTTGTGCCGTTTCGGCCATGCACTAGGATTCCGGGGCGTATGCCTCCCTCGACGGACAGCCTCAAATCCGAGTTCCTCCTGCAGCTCTCCCCCGCGACGCATTTCGAGGTGCTGTTCGACCATCTCCCCGGCGTCTCCTTCTTTGCGAAGAACCGGGACTTCCGCATCGTCTCGGCGAACCGGGCCTTCTGGGAGCGGCTCGGAGCCGGGAGCGAGGCCGAGCTGATCGGCAAGCACGATTTCGAGCTCTTCCCCGAGAGCCTCGCCCGCAAGTTCCGCGCGGACGACGAGCAGGTCCTCTCCAGCGGCAGGCCGAAGCTGAAGATTGTCGAGCTCTTCTTCAACCGCCAGGGACTGCCCGACTGGTATTTCACCAACAAGTTCCCCGTCTTCGGCCGCGACGGCTCCGTCATCGGGGTGATGGGCACGGTGCAGAGCTACACCGGCCGGAAGTCGGCCTTCGTCCCCCACCAGCAGATCGACCGCGCCGTCGCCTACCTGCGCGAGCACTTTCGCGAGCCCATCCACCTCGGCGATCTGGCGAAGCGCTCCGGCATGTCCGTGCGCCAGTTCAACCGCCGCTTCCGCGAG
>CAYSZN010000263.1:1933-3722 GCA_964435425.1 uncultured Akkermansia sp.
GGTGAAGGCTTACGACGCCGAATTCTCCGAGCTCGATCGCATGACGGCTCAGATCGGCGGCCTGGCGGAAAAGCAGCTTGCGGACGCATTCGACGCACTGCAGCGCCGCGATCCCAAGCGCGCGGAAAGCGTGATCGAAAGCGACCGGACGCTCGATGCCCTGGAGCGCCAAGTGCAGGAGCGCGCCGTGCTGATGATCGCGCGCCGTCAGCCGATGGCCAACGATCTGCGGCACATCATGACGGTTCTGAAGGTCGCTGGCGATCTGGAGCGTATCGGCGATCTGGCCAAGCGCTCCGGCATGTCCGTTCGCCAGTTCAACCGCCGCTTCCGCGAGGTCTTCGGCACGAATCCGCGAACCTTCCTCATCAAGACCCGCGTCCAGGCCGCCTGCGAAGTGCTGCGCCGCAGCGACCAGCCCATCGCCGAGATCGCCCTCGATTTCGGCTTCTGCGACCAGAGCGCCTTCACCCAGCATTTCCGCCGCCACATGGGCCTGACCCCGGCGGCGTATCGGCGGAGGTCGTGAGCGGCCCCGGTTGACATCGCGACGGATTGTCCTACAATTGTCCTACCATGAGCATTCTCAGCGTCCGACTCTCCGAGGAGGAAAAAGCCGCCCTGCAACGCCGAGCCAAGGACGAAGGCTGCACCACCGGCGCGCTCGTGCGCCGCCTGATCCTGGAGAAGCCGATCCACACGGCCTCAGACTTGCTCGCGGAGATGGAGTCCATGATGGGCGACACGCGGCTTGCCGTCCGAAAGAGGCGATGAAGGCGCTTCTCGATTCCTCCTTTGTCATCGACTTGCTCAACGAGTTCGCCAGCAAGCGTCCGGGACCGGCTTGCGAATGGCTGCGCCGGAATCCCCGAGCCCAGCTTTGGGTGAGCGCGGTGACGGTGGCCGAAGTGCTCGAAGGCGCGAAGGATGCCGATACCGTGGGCCGCTTCCTTTCGCGCTTCCGATGGCAGGGATTGCACCATGAGCACGCCGTCCGTGTTGCCTTGATGCAGAGTCGTTCGTCTTCCCGGATGGGAGAAAACGATG
The DNA here is from genome assembly GCA_964435425.1 of uncultured Akkermansia sp. Classification (GTDB taxonomy): domain Bacteria; phylum Verrucomicrobiota; class Verrucomicrobiia; order Verrucomicrobiales; family DEV007; genus Arctic95D-9. Next base: position 2,981 of record CAYSZN010000263.1, read on the forward strand.
CCTGGCAGGCCGCCGTCGCCTGTTCGATGAAGGGCAAGCTGGTCGGACACGACCCGAAGGCGTTCAACCGGCTAGGAGAGGTCTATGTCGATCATCGGGCCTGACGACCCAACCCTCTCACCTCCCCGACAAGACCCTCTCGAACACCTCCGTCGTCGCCCGCGCCATGGCCTCGCGGCCGTTCGTGCGCTCCACCCACTCACGACCCTGCTCGCCGAGGGCGGTGGCCTTGCCGGGATCGTCCAGCAGCTCCCCGAGCCTCGCGGCGAGGTCGGTGGCATCGTCCGGTCGGCAGAGCAATCCGCCGCCGCCGGAGGCGATCATCTCGGGAAAGGCTCCCCGGTCAGGGACCACGACGGGCAGCCCGCAGGCCATCGCTTCGAGAGCGTAGAGGCCCTTTGGCTCGACGAAGCGGGCCGGCACGGTGAAGAGGTCGATGTCCTTCAGGAACTCCCCCTTCGCCTCCGCGTCGGGAGCCTCGACATGGCGGAAGCGTCCCGACAATCCCGCCGCCCCGATGCGGGCGAGCTGGGCCTCGTAGAACGGACGGTCCTTCTCCGAGAGCCAGCCGCCAGCGTGGAAGCGGGCTTCGGGAAGGCGCGGGGCGAGCTCCAGAAAGGCTCCCACGGCGAGGTCGAACCCTTTCTCCGGCGCCAGACGGGCGAAATAGCCGATCGTCTGCCCGGCCGGACGCGCCCGCCGCGCTGCCAGCACCGCGTCGAACTCGCCCACCGAAATCCCA
>CAYSZN010000263.1:3732-5868 GCA_964435425.1 uncultured Akkermansia sp.
AGCGGCACGAGGTGAAACCGCTCCTCGGGAATGCCCAGCAAGGCCCCCATGTGGTTCCGGTAGTGCTCCGAGAAGGTGATGAATCCATCCGCGATCAGGGCGAGTTTGCGCATCTCCGCGAGCACCCCGGCCCGCCAAGGCTCCTCCAGTTCGTCGAGAAAGACGTCGTCGCCCTGCAAGGTCACCAGCACCGGCACGCCCAGCTCCCGCTTCAGGGCCGGGATGGAGCCGCCCACGAGGAGATTGGTGAGGCAGACCAGATCCGGCTTGGCCACGCCGCCGAGCCATTCCACGAGACGTCGCACCTCCTTCCTCTGGTGGCCGTCCTCTCCCTTGACCATCGACAGGGTCAGCGAGCCGAGCTCCTTCGCGTTCACCGACATGGCCCGCGAGGTGACGCGGCGGATCAGGCCCGGACGGTCGAGCCAGCGGTCGAGAGCGGCGGGCAGATGCCGGAAGAGCGGGATCTTCTGCTGAAGGAAAACGTTGATCCCTCCGAAGAAGACCTGGTCGACGGACCGATCCTCCCCATCGACGCGGATGGGCGTGTAGAGCGGCAGCAGCGTCACCTCCCAGCCGAGCGCGGAGAGGCCTCCGGCGAGGGCATTGTCCCGCAGGCAACTGCCGCAGTACATGCCGCCGGCACCGGCGGTGAGGTAGACGACTTTCGGAGAGGCCTTCACATTCCGGGAGGATTACGTCGGGGAGCTTCGCCCCGGATGCCGCTCCCCGCCAGTGAAACCCGACGATGCCCTTCGACGCGCCCCGGGAAAAACGTCACGCCCCGGGTCCTCGACACAACCCACTTGAGACGCGCCACATGCATGCCCGGGAAAGACACCCGGCGTTGACATGGGACGCAAACGATGCCCCCTTAGCCGCTTATGGAATCCCCTTCCCTGCCCGAAGCCCTCCGCTCCTCTGCCACAGCCGAGGCGTTTCGCTTTGCCACGCCGAAGCGTGCCCGCCATTTCCTGCTCTGCATGGCCGCCACGGCTCTCCTCGCGGGCGAAAACGAGCTTCTGGCCGGACAGAACGATACCTTCTCCAATGGCAAGCCCGCCTCCTCCGTGCTGGGCCAACTGACCCTCTCCTCCATGGCCGGCGACAACCGCGGGCTGGCACCGGATTCCACCACGCTCGCCGCTCCCAGCTCGGTCGCGGTCGATCCGGTCTCCGGAAAGGTGTTCGTCGCCGACACCGGCAACAGACGGGTCCTGCGCTATGATTCGGCCGCCGCCCTGGCCAACGGTGCGGCGGCGGAGGCGGTCATCGGCCAGCCCTCCTTTGCCATCACGGCTGCCGCCGTCACGCGGAGCCGCTTTTCGGATCCCAAGTCGATCTGCTACGACCACGAAGGGCGGCTCTGGGTGCTCGACGGAAACCGCGTCCTCCGATTCGACAACGCCGCGACACTTGGCAATGGTCCGAACGCCGACGGTGTCCTCGGCCAGCCCGATTTCGTCACGTCCACGACCGGTTCCTCGCCCGACCAGCTTGGAACCCCCTCCTCGATTTTCGTCAGCGTGACCGGCACCCTCTGGGTCTCCAGTCCCGACCTGAACCGGGTCTCGCGCTTCCAGGACGCGGAATCGAAAGACGATGGAGCCGAGGCCGACTCGGTCCTCGGGCAGGCCGATTTCCTCACGACGGACGCGGCCACGACCCGTTCCGGCATGTCGGCCCCCACGGGGCTCGTCGTCGATCTGGCAGGCCATCTCTACGTCGCCGATTCGGGCAACCACCGTGTTCTCATCTTCAAGAACGCCGACACGCTTGCCGACGGCAGCGATGCGGATGTCGTCCTCGGACAGCTCGTCGACACCGACTCCATCCCCGCAGCAGGCACCCTGGGAATGGACACGCCGGTGGGGGTTTCGGTCAGTCCCAACCGAACGCTGTTCGTCTCCGACCAGGGCAACGACCGCATCCTGCTCTTCCTGAACGTCGCCAGCAAGGGCGATGGAGGCGCAGCCGATGGCGTGCTGGGGAAGGCCGGCCTGGAATCGGCCGCCGCCCTTGGAACCGAGCGGTCCTTCGTCAACCTCCAGGGACTCTGGACCGACGGGAACCGCAGGCTATGGGTGGCGGATTCCACCCTGGCCCGGGTGCTCCGCTTCGACACGGACCGCTTCC
>CAYSZN010000264.1:0-5823 GCA_964435425.1 uncultured Akkermansia sp.
CGGCGACGCCCGGCAGCAGCGGCATCGCGAGGATCGGGGTGCCGTAGGGCTTCGGCAGCTCCTTCTGACCCGGAGCCGACTTGCGGTTGGGCAGGCGGTAGCTGCCCGTGCCCATGCCGTCCATGGTCAGGTATTCGCCGTCCTCGTTCGCCTTCCAGAACAGCGCCCAGCGCAGCAGGTCGGGATCGAAGCAGCCGAAGAATCCGTTCCCGGCGGGGACGACGATGCCGCGCGGCGTCAGGTTTTGCGGCTGGGGCGATTCGCCGAACTGTCGCGCATCCACGGTCTGGGTGAAGAAGGGGGAATCCGGCTCGACGTAGGAGGCGAAGGGCGAGTCCAGCGCGAGGTGGGCCTTCTCCTGCGCGGAGGCATCGGGGAGCAGGATGGGGGAGAGGAGGAGAAGGGCGAAGGCGCGTTTCATGGACTCGGAGGAGACCGTGGGGCGGTTCCGGGGTGGGATCAAGGGCGCGATGGAGGGGAGCCGCTTTCTGGTGGTGCGTTTCAGACCACAGAATCGCTGGGAGGCACGCAAAAACGCGGCAGGGCGCGTCAACACTGTAGCCGCGTCCATTGGGCGCGGGGCGAGAGTCCAAACGACGTTCGACCGAGGCCAATGGCCTCGGCTACAGGATTCCGTCTCCGCTCAGGCCTTGTTCTCGACCCCGGCGATGCCGGGAATCTGGAAGACGCCGGGAACGGGGACGCCGTGGGGCTCGTAGCTCTGGCTCCACTGCACGTTCTCCTCGTTCGGGAAGAGATCCTCGTTGGCGGCCATGGCCTCCTCCCAGCTCACTTCCTTGCCGGTCTGCGCGGACATGCGGCCCATGACCGCCATCATCGACGAATTGACCATGCGGGGACCGTCGTTGATGTGCTTGCCGGAGCGGATCGCCTGGAAGAGCTCGTCGTGCTCGACCTGATACATGTCGGCGTCGCCATCGCGCGGGGCACGGTAGCTCCAGATCTTGGCGCCGCTGTTGTCCTCGATGTAGGGGACGCTGCCGCGGCCGATCACGAGGGTGCCCTTGGTCCCGCGAATGTAGTCGGCGTTCTCGTTGAAGCAGCTCTCCGCCTTGCGCGAGCCGAGATGGCACCAGACGTTGTTCGGGTATTCGTAGGCGATGTGGTAGTGGTCGAAGATGTTGCCTCCCTTCTGCGGCTGGGCGAGCCCGCCCGTGGCGCGGCAGCGGAGCGGGGGCGTGTCGCCCATGACCCAGGCGATTTTGTCCACGCTGTGCACGGCCTGCTCGACGAGTCCGCCGCCGCCGAGCCAGGTGTAGTTGTACCAGTTGCGGATCTGCCATTCGATGTCGCTCATCCCGTCCATGCGCAGGCTGGGGTCGAGGTGGGGCTTGGAGTGGCTCGCGTAGTAGGTCGCGTAGACGCCGACGACGTCGCCGATCAGGCCCTCTTCCAGCACCTTCTTGAAGGCGGCGCGGCGGCTCGGCGAATAGCGCCAGCAGAAACCGGCGACGATGGAGAGCGGCTTGCCTTCGGCCATCTTCAGGGATTCGAGGCAGTGGCGGGTGCCGGCGGCGTCGACGGACATCGGCTTCTCGGCGAAGACGTGCTTGCCCGCCTCGATCGCGGCGCGGAGGTGGAGCGGGCGGAATCCGGGGGAGGCGGTGAGGAGGACGACGTCGACACCCGAGTCGAGGACGCGCCTGTAGCCGTCGAGGCCGACGAACTGACGCTCCTTCGGAACGTCGAGCTTGCCGTCGAGGCCGGGCTGCTTGTTGAGTTGCTCGAGGGAGAGGTCGATTTTGTCCTGGAACACGTCGGCGACGGCGTGGAGGACGATGTTGTCGTCGGCCGAGAGGGCCTGCTTGGCCGCGCCCGTGCCGCGTCCGCCGGTGCCGATGAAGCCCACCTTGAGCTTTTTCGAAGGGTCGATCCCCTGGCCCTGCGCCGCGCCGAGGAAGGCGCCTGCGGCAGCGGCGGTGCCTGCGGCAGTGCGGAGGAAATGGCGGCGGTCCAGCTCTTGGGCGGGTTTTTTCTTCTTCTGGCTCATGATGGGAAAACGGTTCGTGGCGATCCGATGGAGGATCTGCGGGAGAATCTTCCGTGGGGGGCAACCGAATGCAATCACGCGATCAGGTTGGCGCGATTCTCCGCAGTTTCCTCCAATGTTCCATTGGCTGGGGGCAAAGGCAACGGAGTTTCCCCGGAATGGTTTTTCTCCTCGGGAGCCTCTGTGCCGTGGGGCGGAATCCCTTTCCGCCCGTCGCCGGGCTTGGGGAAGACTGAAAGGCTGCCGCGCGGGTCTTGCGATGTGCCTCGCCATGGATTACGCAAGCAAGGCTCGAATCCGGATTCGGAGCTATCCTGTTCAATCAATCAAGAGAGTTTTCAACCACGGATGACACGAATCACACGGATAGAAGATCAAGGAAATTCGTGTCCATTGGTGTCCATTCGTGGTCCAAACCTCAATGTAGGAAAGTAGGCATAAGCGGCATCGAGATTCGGAACCAAGTTGGCGTCCCGCCCACCATGAAAGGAAGCGCACCCTGTCCACCCCTCCTCGCGGCCCTCGTCTCCGCTCTCGTTCTCCTTGCTGGCCCGGCCTCCGCGCACCGGGTTTCCTCGGTCTCCCTGGTCTGCCATCTGGATACGAAGGGCGGAGGCTACGTCCTCGACGCGACCATGGAGGTGGTGCCGAGCGAGGAGGCGGCGGTGAACGACCAGATCTCGCCGGAGGACGCGGCGCGCGAGTTCGCCGGCTACCTCGTGGTGATGTTCGACGAGGCCGAGCAGGCACCGGACATGGCGATCCATCTCGAGGAGGCGAGCGACGGCGACACGCCTCCGGAGCTGCGGCGCCAGCAGGTGCTGACGAAGCTCAGCGGGAAGATCCCCGGAGGGGCGAAGGAGTTCCTCCTCTACCTCGATCCGAGATGCCCGATGGCGGTGGTCATGGTGGTGCTCAAGGACGACCAGCCGAACCACCGCATGCAGGTGGTCCTCGCGGGAGAGTACAGCCGACCCATCAGCGTCGTGCCGGTCGAGGCGGGGAATCCCTTCGAGCTGGGTAGCGCCGGGGTGTCCACCACTGCTCCCCTGCCCGCGGTGCCGGAGCCGCCGGACCGATCCGGTGCCTTCGCCGCGGGCTGGAGGGCCTTTCTCCACGATTCGGCCCTGCCTCCGCTGCTGGTCGTGGGGATGCTGCTGCTCACTCTGGGGAGGACGAGCGTGCTCTGGCAGGCCGGAGTGCTGCTCGCGGTCCAGGGGCTGGCCTTCGCCCTGGCCGTCTGGTCGCTCCTGCCAGCGCCGGCGTGGGCGGGACAGGCACTGGCGGGGCTGGTGGCGGTGGTGGCGGCCGAGGCGATCCTCCACCGCCATGTGGAATGGTGGCGCTACCCGCTGCTGGCGGCGGCGGGGGCGGCGCTCGGAGTTTCGCTGTCGGCCTCGGTTTCGGTTCAGGCTCTCACCGCCGGACGGGAGCCGACGACGGGGCAGGTCGTCTCCCTGCTCCTCGGTACGGAGGCGGCCCTGGTCCTGACCGCCCTCGTCGCGGCGGCGGTCCTGCTGCCGCTGAGCCGCTTCGACTGGTATCGGAAATCCGTCGTGGTGCCGTTCGCCGTGCTCGTGGCAGGCGGCGCGGTCTTCGCGGCCGTCGAGGTCTATTTGTGAAACTTCCGGTTCGACAAAGCGGACAATCGGCTTCTGAATGAGCGCGGCTTGAGCAAGGGACCGACAGATGGCATCCCATTCGTGGAGAGGCGGAGCGGTCTCGTCTTCGCCGCGTCTTGCTGCGCGTTGCTGCTGTCCTCCTGCGCCTTCCGGAATGGGCCGGCGTTCTCCGCCGCCCGCGCCGTGGGCGATCTGCCCTCGCGCTGGACCGAGGGCGGGGGCGTGCCGGGAGAGTCGGCGGCGGGCTGGCTCGACGGCTTCGGCTCGCCCGCGCTGCGCTCGCTCGTCGAGGAGGCGGTGGGGAGCAGCTACAGTCTCGCCGCGGCCCGCTCGCGCATCGTGCAGGCGCGGGAGCGCGCCCGCCTCGCCGGGGCCGATCTCCTGCCTGCGGTCGATTCGTCCCTCTCCACCTCGCGCTCGCAGAGTCTGCGCGGCTCGGAGTTCGCGAACACGCGGGCGAACAACTTCAACTTCGCCCTCGATCTTTCGTGGGAGATCGACCTCTGGGGCCGAATCCAGAACCTCCGCGATGCCGAGCTCGACCGCGTCGTCTCGGAGACGGGGCTCTACGAGGCCTCCCGCCTTTCCCTCGCCGCCAATGTCGTCAAGACCGCTCTCGCCGTCGTCGAGGCGCGCGAGCAGATCGCGATCTCGCGCCGCACCCTCGCGAGCCTGCGGACGAACCTGAAGATCCTCGATTCGCGCATGGAGGCCGGCGACCTCGCCGAGAGGGCGGCCCTCGAGATCAGCCTCAGCCGCGCCGACATCGCGCGGGCCGAGCGCTCCATCCTCCTCTCGCAACGCCGCCTCGACGGCGCGCGGCGCAGTCTCGAGACCCTGCTGGGCCGCTATCCCGCCGGAACGATCGAGGCCATTCCCGGCTTGCCGCGCCTGTCGCGCGAGGTTCCCAAAGGCCTGCCGAGCGAGCTGCTCCTGCGCCGTCCCGACCTCCTCGCGGCCGAGGCCCGTGTCGATGCGGCCCTGAAGGAGCTCTCCGCGAGCCGCAAGGCGCTGCTGCCCTCTCTGAGCCTCAGCGGAACGATCGGCACGGCCAGTACCGACGAGTTCGGGGATCTCTTCGACATCCAGAAGATGGTCTGGGCCGTCGGCCAGAACCTCGCCCGCCCGCTCTACCAGGGCGGCCGTCTCCGCGCCAGCATCCGGCTCGACGAGGCCGAGCGGGACGAGCTCGTCCACGACTACGCCGAGACCGCCCTGGGCGCCTTCCGCGAGGTCGAGACCGCCCTCGCCGCCGAACGCTACCTGAAGGCCGAGGTCGCCGCCCTCTCCACCGCCGTGACCGAGTCGCGCCGAGCCGAGCAGCTCAGCCTCGGCGAGTATGAACAGGGTCTGGTCGAGATCATCACCCTGTTGGAAAGCCAGCGCCGCGCCTTCGAGGCGGAGAGCGTGCTGCTCGCCGCGAGGCTGGAGCTGCTGACGAACCGGGTCGACCTGCATCTGGCGCTGGGCGGCGACTTCGACCATCCCCCGGCGAAGGCCGCGGTGGCGGAACCGTGAGGGGAAGTTCGAAATCCAGAGCCCAAAATCCGAAATATCCCGCGTCGGACCCGGAGCCTTGAACTTCGAACCTGCCCCTCCGCGTGCCTTTGTCCTTGTTTTTGCGATGGAATCATTCACCCTGAGGGGATGCGACGGATGAGACGAGGCCTGCGGTTCCCCGCCGCGGTGGCGATGCTTCTGGCGGGAGCGGTGGCGCAGGCGCGCGAGCCCACCGCGCTCGAGCAGTATTTCCTCGAAGTCGTCAACCGAGCCCGAGCGGACCCGCAGGCGGAGGTGCTCCGCCTGTCCGGCGAGATCTGGGGCGACGATGAGTCGGAGCCTCCCACGTCGGCCCTTCCCGACCTGAACGAGGGGCTGGCCCCCGGCACGATCTCCCCGGTGCCGAAGCCGCCGCTCGCCTTCGAGGTGCGCCTCGTCGATTCGGCCTCGGACTACGCCGATTTTCTCCTTGAGGAGGAGCGGTTCGGCCACTACGAGGACGGCACGCCCCTGACGCGGATGCAGGCCGCCGGCTATCCCTTCGGACCGTCCTTCTCCTCCGGCGAGAACCTTGGGATCACGGCCTGGTTTCCCGCCAAGCCTCTCGACGAAAGTTCGGTGGACGAGCATCACGCCGGCCTTTTCGTCGATCGAAAGGTCGGGGGGCGGGGCCACCGGCTTGTCCTCATG
>CAYSZN010000265.1:0-5816 GCA_964435425.1 uncultured Akkermansia sp.
TGCAGCACGATGTTCACCTGCTGGCGGCCTCGGAATTCGCTGCGGTCGATGGTGAAGGCGATGTCCCAAGGTGGTTTTGGCAGGTCGAGTTCCGCCCCGTTGAAATAGATCGCCTCCTGCTCGACGCCGTCCTGCTCGAAGCGGAATTTCAGATGCCGCTCCTTGATAGTGCGCGGCTCGCCGACGACGCGGACGCCGGCGGACATGAAGACCGGCTGCGGATTGTTCGCGCCGAAGGGGCGCAGCAGCTCGTAGCTGTCGAGGAGATCGAGGGTGATCTCGGGAAAACGGATCTCCGTGTCGATGAACAGCTTCGGCACGAGGGTCTCGCTCTCGGCCTGCGCCATGACGCTGCGGACGAGGGCCTCGCGGAAGGCTTCGAGATTCTCCTCGCGCACCCCCACGCCCGCGGCCATCTCGTGGCCGCCGCCGGACTCGATTAGGTCGCGGCAGGAGTCGAGCGCCTCCACCAGCGAGATGCCGGGGACGCTGCGCCCGCTGCCCTTGCCGAGACCGTTCTCGTCGATCCCGATCACGAAGGTGGGGCGGTGATACTGCTTAGAGATGCGCGAAGCGACGATCCCGACCACGCCTGGATGCCAGCCTCTCGCCCCGACGACGATGGCATGGCTGCGCAGGGAGGGCGGCAGGCTTTCGATCTGGCGCTCGGCATCCTCGCGCGTGGCCAGCTCCAGCTCCTGGCGCTCCCGGTTCTGGCGGTCGAGCGACTCGGCGAGGAGGCGGGCTTCCTCCGGGTCCCGGGAAAGCAGCAGGTTCAGCGAGGCGACGGCGGTGTCGAGGCGGCCCGAGGCATTGAGGCGGGGACCGAGCTTGAAGCCCACGTCGTGCGTGCGGATCGGGTTGCTCACCCCGGCGACCGACTTCAGGGCGACGAGGCCGGGATGGATGGTGCGTTCGAGCTGGACGAGGCCGCGCCGGGCGAAGAGGCGGTTTTCCGCCTCCAGTGGCACGATGTCGGCGATGGTCCCGAGGGCGACGATGTCGAGGTAGTTCTTCAGGTCGAAGCCCGGAAGCGGCCGCGAGCGGAGCAGCGCGTGGGCGATTTTGAAGACGACTCCGGCGGTGCAGAGGTAGTGCAGATCGTCGCCCAGCTTCGGATTGACGAGGGCGACGCAGTCGGCCACTCCCGCAGGAGACGGCTCGTGGTGGTCGAGGATGATGAGGTCGATGCCCCGTTCGCGGAGGGATCTCGCCTCCTCGCACGAGTTCGTGCCGCAGTCGGCCGCGATGAGCAGATCGGGCGGACCACCTTCGAGGCAGCTCTCGATCCCCTTGGCGCTGAGCCCGTAGCCTTCCTCCAGCCGGGTCGGGAGAAAAGGGCGAGGCGCCAGCCCGTAGGCGCGCAGGATGGCGCAGAGCAGCGTGATCGAGCTGACTCCGTCGACATCGTAGTCGCCGTAGAGCACGACCGACTCCTTCCGGTCGACCGCCGTCAGGATCCTCCTCACCGCTGCATCGACTCCGGGCAGGGCGAAGGGGTCGCCGAGATCCTTGAGACGGGGGTGGAGGAATTGTTCGAGCTGTTCGCGTTCGACATGGCCGCGCTGCAGGGCGAGGGCGACGACGACCGGGGTGAGGCCGAACGCGCCCGCATACTCGCAGACGAGTTCGGGGGCCGGTGGCTGAGCGAGGACCCATCTGGGCTTTGCGGGCATCCCGCTACCTTAGAGAGAACGGCCCGCCTGTAAAGACCGCCCTCGGAAGAAGGCGCTTCGCACCTGTGAAAAGTAAAAAGTGAAAGGTAAAAGGTAGGAACGAGCCACCAGAAATTTCGGATTTCGAGCTTCGGATTTCGGATTTCTCAAGTGGCGCGAGCCACTCCGCAGCGTAGACTGGCGCTCCTCTTCCCATGGACTTCATCGACTTGAAAAGCCAGCAGCGACGCATCCGCGACCAGATCGACCGGCGCATCGCCGCCGTGCTGGACCACGGACAATACATTCTGGGCCCTGAAGTCGGCGAGCTCGAGGCCGCCCTCTGCGAATACCTCGGCTGCCGCCACACCATCGCCGTCTCCTCGGGGACCGACTCGCTCCTCATCGCCCTGATGGCCCTCGGGATCGGCCCCGGCGACGAGGTGATCACCGTTCCCTACACCTGGATCTCCACGGCGGAGGTCATCTCCCTGCTCGGGGCGAAGCCCGTCTTCGTCGACATCGAGCCCGACACCTGGAATCTCGATCCGGAGCGGCTTGCCGCGGCCATCACCGAGCGGACCAGGGCCATCATGCCCGTCGGGATCTACGGGCAGACTGCTGACATGACCGCGATCAATCGCATCGCCGCCGAGGCCGGTGGCCTGCCGGTGATCGAGGACGCGGCGCAGAGCTTCGGCGCGACCCACTGGGGGAGGCGCTCCGGGGCGCTCTCGCTCGTCGGCAGCACGTCCTTCTTTCCCTCGAAACCGCTCGGAGGCTACGGGGATGGCGGCGCCCTCTTCACCGACGACGACGAGCTCGCCGAAAAAATGCGCTGGATCCGCGTCCATGGCCAGCAGCGGAAGCACTACCATCCCGTCGTCGGGATCAATGGCCGTCTCGACACCATTCAGGCCGCCATCGTCCTCGCGAAGATGGAGATCTTCGACGAGGAGGTCGTGATGCGTCAGGCCGTCGCCGATGGCTACGCGAGCCGTCTCGCGGGCGCTCCCTTGACCTTGCCCCATGTTGCAGAGGGCAATACCTCCGTCCATGCCCAGTACACCGTCCTCTCCGGCGACCGGGACGCGCTCCAGGCCAGGCTCGGGGCAAAGGAAATCCCCTCCGTGCCCTACTACGCCGTTCCCCTGCATCTCCAGCCCGCTTTTTCCGCCCTCGGCCATGCCCTCGGCGACTTCCCCGTCGCCGAGCGAGTCGCCTCGGCCTGCCTCAGCCTGCCCATGAGCCCCTACGTGACGCCCGAGGATCAGGATCGCGTGGCCGAGGCCATTCTGGGTGCCTGATCGGCGCCCCGGAGGGCGGTCAGGGGTGTTCGTGTCAGAGGGAGCAGCCCAGCCGCTCGCCGCGGTATCGGTCGGCGATCCGCTCCATCCATTCCGGATGCTCCAGATACCACTGGACCGTCTTGCGGAACCCGCTGTCCGCAGTTTCGCGCGCGTTCCAGCCGAGCTCCCGCTCGATCTTCGAGCAGTCGATGGCATAGCGGCGGTCGTGTCCGGGGCGGTCGGGAACGAAGCGGACGAGCGCCTCGGCGCTGTGGCGGGCGTCCGGCGGCAGATGCTCGTTGACCAAGGCGACGAGCCGGTGGACCACCTCCAGATTGGTCAGTTCGCAGCGTCCGCCGACATGGTAGACCTCGCCCGGCCTTCCCCGGTGCAGCATCGCGAGCAGGGCGCGGCCGTAGTCGTCGACATAGAGCCAGTCCCGCACTTGCAGGCCATCCCCGTAGACGGGCAGGGGTTCGCCCCGGAGAATCTTCGAAATCATCAGGGAGATGAGCTTTTCGGGCAATTGGCCCGGCCCGTAGTTGTTCGAGCCGTTGGCGGTGATCACCGGCAGTCCGTAGGTGTGGAAGTAGGCGCGGCTGAGGTGTGCGGCTCCCGCCTTCGACGCGGCGTAGGGGCTGTTCGGGGCGTAGCCGTCGGTTTCGGTGAAGGCGGCGTCCGTGGGGGACAGCGAACCGTAGACCTCGTCCGTCGAGACATTGAGGAAGAGGAAGCGCTTCCCCTTCGCGGTCGCGGGACGGCGGCGGCAATGGTTCCGTGCCGCCTCCAGCAGATGAAAGGTTCCGAGGACGTTCGTCCGGACGAACGTTTCTGGAGAGTCGATGGAGCGGTCGACATGGGACTCGGCGGCGAGATGGACCACCGCGTCGAAGTCGTGCCGGGAGAACAGGTCGGCGAGGAGCCCGGCGTCGCAGATGTCGCTGCGGACCGAAAGGAGGCGGGGATCGCTGGAGAGATCGGCGAGGAGATCCGGATTCGCCGCGTAGGTCACCTTGTCGAGATTGACGATCTGCTCGACCGGCCAGCCGGCTTCCCCTTCTCCCGGATTCAGGAGCAGGCGGACAAAGCGGGAACCGATGAAGCCGAATCCGCCGGTGAGAAGCACACGCATCGGGAAGGGAGGAGAGTCGATAAGCAGGACAAGATGGGCGTTTTCCGAGCCAGGGCAAGCCGTTGACGGGAGTCCGGGCGACGGTTTTTTCGCCCAGGAGGATGGAAAGTCCCGGAGCCAGCCGAGTTCATTTTTAATTGAACAAACTGGAAACCGGGCTACCTGTCACGAGTCACTTTCCGATCGGATGGCGACCAGAATCAGCTCTCCGCCCTTGCCCGGATCCGGCCTTTCTCCCGAGGCGGCCGATGGCACCAAGGGCGGTAGCGTGTCCGGATGCGGACCTCTCGTTGCCGAATCGGTCGATTTCTTCGTCTCCTTCGCCCAGGTCTTCGGCTTCCCCAAGTCCATCGGGCAGATCTACGGCCTTCTCTTCGTTTCCGCCGATCCTCTGGCCATGGACGACATCGTGTCGCGTCTGGGCATCAGCAAAGGCAGTGCCAGCCAGGGCCTAGCCCTTCTCCGCAGCCTCGGGGCGGTGACTCCGCGCTCCATTCCCGATGACCGGAGGGAGCACTTCCAGGCGGATCTGAATGTCTCGCGCATCGTCACCCATTTCTTCGAGAACCGTCTCCAGCCCCGGTTCGAGCACGGAGAGCAGCGTCTTGCCGCGATGCTCGAGCTGGCCCGGGCCAATGCCTCCGACGAGGAGGGAGAGGCGGTGGCCACCGTCCTCAACCGCATCGAGGCGCTTGAGAAATGGCAGCGGCGCGGTCGGAGCGTTGTTCCCATGATCATCCGCTGGCTCCGGCCTTGAGGATGGCAGCGCTGGAGGCAGTCGGCGTGGGCAGTTGAATCGGACGGCGAAGAAAGTCTCTGGTGTGTTTTCTGTAAGTTCCTGGAAAAGAAAGGGCTGATATGCTGTTGGATAAAAAGAGCATTCTGGTGACTGGAGCCACCGGCTCCTTCGGAAAGCGGTTCGTCGAGATGGTGCTGAAGCGGTATCCCGGATTGCGAAGGCTCATCGTCTTCTCCCGCGACGAGCTGAAGCAGTTCGAGATGCGGCAGATCTTCCCCGAGGAGAAGCATCCCCAGATGCGCTACTTCCTCGGCGATGTCCGCGACCGCTCCCGTCTTCTCCGTGCTTTCGAAGGAGTCGATGTCGTCATCCATGCCGCTGCCCTGAAGCAGGTTCCCGCGGCGGAGTACAACCCGATGGAGTTCATCAAGACGAATGTGATCGGTGCGGAGAACGTGGTCGAATGCTGCATCGACGCGGGGGTTTCCGATGTCGTTGCGCTCTCCACGGACAAGGCCTGCGCGCCGGTGAATCTCTACGGTGCCTCGAAGCTCTGCTCCGACAAGATCTTCGTCGCGGCGAACAACTATGTGGGAAGCCACCGGACCAAGTTCTCCGTCGTCCGCTATGGGAACGTGATGGGGTCGCGGGGCTCGGTCATTCCCTATTTCCTGGCCCGTGCCGGCGAGGAGACGCTCCCCATCACCGATCCAAGGATGACCCGCTTCAACATCACCTTGGACGAAGGAGTCGAGATGGTCCTCTTTGCGCTGGAGAACGCCCTCGGTGGAGAGATCTTCGTGCCGAAGATCCCCTCCTACCGGATCGTCGACGTCGCGGAGGCGATCGCGCCGGAGGCCGGGCATCGCGTCGTTGGCATCCGGCCCGGCGAGAAGATCCACGAGGAGATGATCACCGACGCCGATGCGCCGATGACCGTGGATCTCGGCTCCTACTTCGTGGTCTTGCCGGCTGGCAACGAGCGTCTGCTCGACCGCTAT
>CAYSZN010000266.1:0-5810 GCA_964435425.1 uncultured Akkermansia sp.
GCCGCGCTCTGCTCCACAAAGCGCTCCACCGCCTCTTCGAGACGGCTGATCCGTTCTACCACTGCTGGCATAGAACTATGCTACACGCTGCCGGGAGGATCGACAAGCCTGCGTTTCCGCCGGGAGGGCAGGCCGGCCGAGGCGGGAAAATCAGGCACCTTCGCCCGGCGAGCCCTTCACCGGATAGTCCAGCAGCGGCGCGGGCAGCGGATCGCGCGGACCGCTCCCGACCTCTCCAACCCGCCGCAGCAGCGCGGCGAAGCCCCCCACCCCCGGCGAGCGGTGCGGGTAGTCGCGGTAGGCGGGAAAGTCCGCATGGGGCGAACGCAGCTCCGCGAGATGCGGCACCTCGACAGGAACGAAGCCCGGCACGCTGTCGAGCAGCTTTCCCACCACGCCCTCGTTCTCGCGCTTGCCGAAGGTGCAGGTCGTATAGAGGAGAAAGCCGCCCGGAGCCACCGTCTCCGCCGCCGCCGCGAGGATACGGAGCTGCCGCCGCGCGTTTCCCTTCACCGTCGAGGGATGGAAGCATCCCGGATTCGCGATCCCCTTCGCCAGCAGCGACTGCCCCGAGCAGGGCGCATCGACGAGACAGAGATCGAAGGCCCCCGGAGCGAGCCGCGCGATCTCCGCCGGATCGAGCCGCTGGGTGTGGGCGTTCCCGACCCGGCAGCGCGCGAGATTGTGGCGCAGGGGACCGAGCCGCTTCGCCTCCACCTCGTTCGCGAGGATCAGGCCGGGGCGCAGCAGGACCGAGGCGAGGATCGACTTCCCGCCCGGCGCGGCGCAGAGATCGAGCACGCGCGGCTCCGGCGGCAGCGCCTCGCGGGTCGCCAGCATCGCCGAGCCCATCGCGACCGAGGAGAAGTCCAGCGGATAGACCTCGCCCGCCGCATAGGCCGGAGCGAGACCGATCTTCACCCCCGGCCGCACCAGCTCCACCGCCTCGGGCAGCCAGGAGGGCAGCGTCCCGCGGGGCACCGTCTCGAACTCCCCCTCGCGGCGAGGCACCGTCCACAGGACCGCCCCGCCGCGGGGAGCGGGCTCGAGCAGAGCGCGCAAAAAGGCCGTCTGCGACTCCCCCGTCTCCGGAAAGAGCGCCGCCGCCGCCTTGCGCATCAAGTTCGTCGCTTCCATCATTCCCATGTCTCCGCGCTGGACTTCGCGGCGTAATCGCCTATCGGGGAATCCCCTCCACGTCCACGGCCCATGATCAACGAAGAATCCGTTCGGGAAAAGCTGAAGAAAGTCAACTACCCCGGCTTCAGCCGCGACATCGTCTCCTTCGGCCTCGTCAAGCGCATCGAGGTCGCCGGAAACGATGTGACCGTGCTGATCGGCCTCGCGACCCGCGATCCCAACATCCCCCGCGCCATCCACCAGGGCATCGGGGAGGCCCTCGCCACCCTCGAAGGCGCGGGGAAGGTCGTCATCGACTTCGACCTCAAGGACCCGCCCGAGGCCGTCACCGGCAATCCCGCCGCCGCGCAGATGGCCATTCCCGGCGTGAAGACGATCGTCGCCGTGGCCAGCGGCAAGGGCGGCGTCGGCAAATCGACCGTCTCCACCAATCTCGCCATCGCCCTGAGCCGCACCGGGGCCAAGGTCGGCCTCTGCGACTGCGACCTCTACGGACCCAGCATCGCCCTCATGCTCGGAGCCGCCGACCAGCAGCCCATGGCCACGGACCAGAACGAGATCATCCCCATCGAGGCGCACGGCATCAAGGCCATCTCCATGGGCTTCCTCCTTTCCGAGGACTCGCCCGTGATCGTGCGCGGCCCCCTCGCGACGCGCTACACCCAGCAGTTCCTGCGGCAATGCCTCTGGGGCGAACTCGACTATCTCGTCCTCGACCTGCCTCCCGGCACCGGCGACATCCAGCTCACCATCGTCCAAACCGTGGCCGTGAACGGCAGCGTCATCGTCACCACCCCGCAGGAGGTCGCCCTGATCGACGCCCGCAAGGCTGTCGCCATGTTCCAGAAGGTCAACGTGCCCATCAGCGGCCTCGTCGAGAACATGGCCTGGTTCGAGTGCGACCACGGGACGAAATATCCCATCTTCGGCGAAGGCGGCGGCAAGACCGAGGCCGAACGTCTCGGCGTGCCCCTGCTCGCCCAGATCCCCCTCGACATCGAGACCCGCGCCCGCGCCGACCGAGGCGAGCCCGTCGCCCTGCTCGATCCGGCGACGAACCCGATCTCGGCCGCGTTTGCTAAGCTGGCCGGGGAGGTGATGGCGGCGGTGGGGAGGTGAGAGGGTTGAGTTGGGGAAGGGCAAAAAGATTTAGGGTAAAAAAAGGGGTGCAGAGGATGAGAATCTTCCTACCACTAATTTTCCTACCTCTTTTCCCGGAGCCTCGTGCAGACCGATATTGGGTAGGAAAATTAGTGGTAGGAAGGTCGATGACCTCGCCTACAGGGCTCCGCCCCACTACTTCAACGTCGCCAGGAACGCCTTGAGGTCCTCGATCTCCTGCGGCTTCAGGATCAGTCCCATCGGGGGCATGGGCGAGACCGGGGTGGCGGTGTAGCCCTCCGCGAGCACGGCGTTCGGATCGAGGAGGCTCTGCTCGAGGTAGGCGGCGTCCTTCCGGCCCGCGATGCCGTCGAGGGCGGGACCGACGGGGCTGCCCTTGCCCCCGAGCAGGTGGCAGTTGGTGCAGCCGGCCACGGGATGCTTCCAGAAGATCTCCTCGCCGCGCGCCGGGTCTCCGGCGAGCAGCTCCCCGCCCTCCTCGGCCGGGATGAGCTCGCAGAGGCTCGCGTCGTCGAAGTAGCTGTCGCCCCACGCCACATGGAGGAGGTTGATGCTCGCCCTGGGGCGGTCCTGGCTGTTGAAGACCGTCTCCACCCTCACCCAGTCGGAGCTGCGCGTCACTTTCTCGGTCTCGGCGCGGCCGATGTGGTCGTTCAGGCTGGCCTTGCTCGGATTCCTGAAGGCATGCGCCTTGATCCAGGCGCTCATCCGGTAGTTCGTGTCCGGCTTCAGCTCGACATCGGCGTGGAGGCTCGTGTCGGCGGGCGCGCGGGTGATGCAGCGGAGGGCGTTCCTCCCGCTCTTCGCCATGCCCTCGCCGCTCACGATGGCCCATTCGGCGCCCTCGTTGCCCTCCCGCTTCGGATCGCCGCCGTAGTCGCGGCGTTTCCAGCCGACGGGCAGGCCGTCGGGGCCGACCTCCTCCATGCCGGGATTCGGCAGCAGGTTGGGGCCCTCGGTGTAGAGCGCGGCGTCGTGCGCCTTCGACAGCATCTTGACCGCTTCGGCGAGCCACTCGTCCGCCTGCACGGCGGGATCGAGGGCGAGGCGCTTCACGAGGGTCTGGATCTCCGGGGTGGTGGGGAGCTCCGCCAGCTTCACGAAGGCGGCGAGGCGCGTGCCCAGGTCGGGATCGGAGACGACGCCGGAGCTGAAAAACAGCGTCGCGGCGGCTTCGTGCGAGCCGAGGGCGCGGATCGCGTTGCGGCGCAGGCGCGCGTCTTTCGCGAGCAGCGCCGCCTGCTGGGTTTCCCCGTCGAGCCGGCCCAGACCGTGCAGGGTCCAGAGCGCGTGGATGGCGGCGATGGAGCCGTCGTTCGCGACGACGCGGCCCACGAGCGCCGGAACGGCCTCCTCCTTCCTGCCCTCGACGAGGAGCCGTTGCGCGACGAGACGCCAGTGCTGCGTGCCGGACCCCAATGCCGCCACCAAAGCGGCGGTGTCGGCCCCGGCGAGGGACTTCAGCTCCGGCTCGCGCGCCTCGTCCCAGACGATGCGGTAGATGCGGCCTCGATGGTGGTCGCGGAGGGGATTCTCGTGGGCGCCTCCGACGCCGGTCTTCGCGTCGTAGCCGCCGCGCTCGAGGGTGGGCGCGGGATTGTGCTGGATGATGAAGTTCTGCCAGTCGGCGACCCAGACCGCGCCATCGGGGCCGACCTCGGCGTAGACGGGCGAGGTCCACTCGTCGGTGCTCGCGAGCAGGTTCATCGCGTCGTGCGCGACGTAGCCGGCCCCGTCGGGGCGCACGTCCATCAGGGCGACGAGCTTCATCGTCGGCTCGCAGACCATGGCCATGCCCTGAAGGCGCGCGGGCAGGTTGTCGGAATGGATGAAGGCCGACCCCGCCGCCGCGGTGTAGCCGCCGATGACATCGACCTGGCGCACGTTCGGGGTGATGGGATGGGCGCGGTCGACGAGGTTGATCTTCTTCGCCGTGCGGATACGCAGGCCCTCGGGCACGGCGGTCTGCGGAATGCCGCCGAAGAAGAGGGGCGCGTCGTTGGCGGTGCCGCCGAAGGAGTCGCCCGCCTCGTTCTGGCTCTGTGCCCAGGTGTTGTTGGTGAACTGGTGGAGAAACTCGATGGCCGAGCCGGCCGGCCGGAAGCGGTAGGTGCCCATCTTGAAGCTCGCCGCCCTGCCGCCGACCGTGCCGTCGAAGCCGGAATAGCCCACCGCGCCGTGGATCCAGTTGTCGCAGCCGTAGTGCAGGTTGCTCGCCTGCGCGTGGGTGTCGCCAATGCCCCAGCCGGCCATGATCTCCTCGCGCACATCCGCGACGTCGTCGCCGTCGGTGTCCTTCAGGAAGAGGAAGCGGGGCGGCTGCGAGACGATGAGGCCGCCGTTCGCGAAGACGAGGCCGGTGGGGATGTTCAGCCCTTCGGCAAAGACGGTGAACTTGTCGGCCCGACCGTCTCCATCGGTGTCCTCGCAGATGCGGATGCGGTCGCCGCCGTGGCCGTCGGGCGCGACCCCGTGCGGGTAGTCGGAAGTCTCGGCGAGCCAGCAGCGGCCCCGTTCGTCCCAGGCCATCGC
The DNA here is from genome assembly GCA_964435425.1 of uncultured Akkermansia sp. Classification (GTDB taxonomy): domain Bacteria; phylum Verrucomicrobiota; class Verrucomicrobiia; order Verrucomicrobiales; family DEV007; genus Arctic95D-9. The sequence continues at coordinate 4,795 of CAYSZN010000266.1, forward strand.
AATGGGCTTGCCGATGTCGGGATCGCTGGCGAAGAGCTCGAGGCGCAGGTCCACGGGGACCTGGGTGCGCTCCATCGCGCCTTTTGCCGAGAGAGGTTTCTGGAGGGTGAGCGGTTCGGGCCGCTTCTCGTAGTTGGCGACGTTGATGTCCGCGACGCGCTCCTCCTGCTCCCGCTGCGTCAGGAAGGACTCGTAGCTCGCCCGGCGCGTCTCGCCGACGCTCCAGAGGATGCCGCGCCTCAGCAGCTCGTGGAATTCCGGCAGGCCCCAGACGCGCTCGTCGTGGCCCGAGGCGGTGTAGAAGACGCGGCCCTTGCCTTGCGTGCGGATCCAGGTCCAGGGCTCGGGCTCGGGCTCGGAGGGCTGGTCGTCGGGACCGGTCTCGCGGATTTGGAGGACGGTGCGGTCCTGCGGGTTGTGGTTTTTGTGGACGTAGGTCTCGTCCCAGGCCTCGAAGCCAGGCACATTCTGGATCGCTTCGTGGTCGGGCGCGATCGTCTTCGGACGGAAGACGGCGGTCCCGTGGCGGTCGAAGCGCCCGCCCACGACCTGGTCGTATTCGGGGATGTTCTGGAAGCACCAGCTCGCGCAATGCACCGGCACGAAGCCCCGTCCTCCCTCGATGAAGGCCTTCAAGTTCGCCCAATGGGCCGGATCGATCCTCTCGTGGTTCGCGTAGAGCAGCACCGCGTCGAAGCGGTCGAGGAACTCCGCATCGGCAAAGGCGGCCTCCGGGGAGGTGACGTAGTCGAACCAGATCGCCTCGCGCCCGAGGGCCTGCATCAGCATGGGCGCGTAGGCCCCGCTGTCGTGGTGTCTGGCCTCGTGGCCAAGGAAGAGGACACGGATGGGGCCGGTCCGTTCGGCGGCCTGCGCGGAGGCGAACAGCGAGACCAGAATCGGCAGAAGCAGCAATCGGAAGTTCATCGGGGAAGTTTCCACCAACCTGCTCCATCGCCCACGGAACCGTCTTGAAGCGGATCGCCGCATTTTATGGCGAATCGGCCATCGGGTTC
>CAYSZN010000267.1:0-5808 GCA_964435425.1 uncultured Akkermansia sp.
AAAGCGCTTGGAGCACCCACCCCACTGGCACGATCAGCCACACTAGAACCCAATTTCTAACAAAGAGCGAAAGGGAACTCCACTGGAAGAGAGGGTCCAGATCCGAGAAATCAGGGTATCCCTTGTATTTTAGGTGGATACAGGTCGCCAGCCACCCCATAACAATCAGAAAGATCTGAAAGATACCGATAACGGTTATCGAATGGTGCTCTCTTATCTTTCCGATCCTTTTTTTGTGCGTCATCGATGAGGCAGGTAGCGGAGCTGGATCTAGCGACTTATTCGCCGCCCTCTTACGTGGGATATCCATTATTGATACGAAATCTTCGCTCTTCTTCCTCACTAACGGCGTAAGCCGAGTAACAGACCACGCATCCGAGTCGTGCCAAAGCCGCGATTTCTTCTGCATCATATTGTTCGTTGCACTGCGCGTAAAACAAACGGGTGATCCACAGCTCCCAATTCTCGGCTCCGCACGCCCTCAATGTCGGGAGAAGTGGCACAAAAATATCGGCAAGGAATTCGATCCTTCGAGTGGGGTCCACTGACGCAGGAACGACAAACGTAGCGTGACCATATTCAACCACCTGCCCCTCGAGCGGACCGCGTTCGCAGATTTTCGTGCTTGGATCCCATGACTCGGTAAACGAAAACGGGACCTTGCTGGGGAAGAATCTGTCACCTGAAATTTCGAAGGAATGTTGCCAGCCCATTTTCTTGCCAAACAGTGATATTACATTTCCATATCAACCCAACCCGCCCGCCGCTCACCAACCGGCTGCGCCGGATGGGTGCAAGCGCAGGCGATCATACACCAGCTGGGCAACGATGAGTCAAGACAAAACGCCTCCGTTCAAACCAACGGAACGAACACGGCCCCCACGAAGATCAGGGCGAGGCCGGCGAGCGACATGAGCATCATCATGACGCTGACGCTCTTGAAGGTCTCGAGCGGGGTCATGCCCGTCATGCGGCCGATCAGCCAGAAACCGCTGTCGTTCGCCCAGGAGATCGGCTTCGAACCGCAGCCGATGGCCAGGGCGAGGTAGAGCGCCGAGTAGGAGAGCTCCGCCCCCATCGCCAGCGGTCCGACCATGCCGCCCGCCGTGATCATGGCCACGGTGGCGGAGCCCTGGGCGGTGCGGATGAGGGCGGTGACGAGGTAGGCGACGGGAATGAGCATCAGCGTCTGCCGCCCTTCGATCGAGCCGCTGATGAGCTCGGCGATGTTCGTGTCCTTGAGGACCGATCCAAAGGCGCTTCCCGCCGCCGTGATGAGGATGATGACGCCACCGCTGGCGAGGGCCGCCTGCACCGCCTCCTTCGCCCCCGGTCCGGAGGACGCCTGCCGCTTCGCCCGGACGAGGAGCCATACGGCCGCCCCGGCCGCGAGGATCAGGGCGATGTTCTTGTCGCCGAGTATCCTCACCGTGGGCACCTCGATCTTCATCGCCGAAAGGACGGCGTCGCCTCCGATCAGGACGACCGGCAGGACGATGGGGAACAGCGCGAACCACAGCGGTGGAAGCGGTCCGTGGGAGACGGCGACGGGCCCCGCCTCCGCCGCCGCCTCCTCGCGGAGGGGAATGTCCCAGCGCCGGTTCGCCCAGTAGGCGTAGGCGACGCCGGTCGCCGAGGTGAACAGCCCGACGACGATGCCGCCGAGCATCATGGAGCCGATGGTGACCTGATCGCCGAAGCTGGCCGCCACGGTGAGCGGTCCCGGCGTCGGCGGCACCAGCGAATGGGCCATGGTCGCCCCGGCCACGATGGTGAGGATGTAGAGCAGGTAGTCCCGCCCCGTCTCGCGCCGCAGGGCCTTGCCTAGGGGCAGGAGGAGGTAGAAGACCGTGTCGAAGAACACGGGAATGCCGAGGGTGAAGGCGCTGCCGGCGAAGGCGAAGGGCGTTCCCTTCGCGCCACAGAGCCGCATCAGGGAATCGACGATCCGCTTCGCCCCTCCCGAATCGAGCAGGCACTGCCCGATGATCGCGGCCATGGCGATGACCAGGGCGATCTCGCCGCATCCCTTGCCGAAGGCCTCGGTGAAACGGGAGACGAACCACTTCTTCGAATGCGAGAGGGCCGACTCGTGCGCCTTCGCCAGCTCCGGCGGCGCGGAGGCGGGAACCCCCTCCCCTTCGCCGACGAGGACGGCCCGCTGGGGACCATCGAGCTTCGAACGGTAGAGCAGTTCCGCCGGAGTCAGGGATGCGACGGTCAGTCCCGCGGCGGTCAGGGCGATGAAGGGATGCCAGCGACCGACGATGATCCCGGCCACGACGACGAGCATCCCGACCAGCAGCAACGCGAGCGATCCCATTGTCTTCGAACGTGGCCGGGGAACGCAGGACTCACTTCATCGCCGCGAAACGGGCCGAGAGGAGGTCCGCCGCCGAGGCGTTTCCGGCTTTCTCGCGGCTCGCGTCGATCCAGATCTGCTCGAGCTGGTTCTTGGTGGGGCGGTCCGTCTCGTAGAAGACCCCGAACTTGCCGGGGAAAGGCAGGGAGGCGAGGCGGTAGGCGGCGTTCTCGTCGGAGACGTCGTGGCGCTCCGCATCCTCGGGCGTGTCGTCCCATTTCCTCTCCTCGATCAGGTCGAAGGCCCCGCCCTTCCGCGGATTCCCCGCGTCGAAGGCACCGGGGTAGAAGACGACGCATTCGGACAGCACCTCGACCACGCTGAAGCCGGGATGCAGGATCGACCGCTCGAAGACCTCCATCATGTGCTTCACCTGGGTGGCGTGGGTCCGGGCAACGAAGGAGGCCCCTCCGTAGACCAGCTTCTTCATCGGATTGATGGGACGGTCGACCGCGCCCGTCGGATCGGTCTTCGACTTGAAGCCTGCCGGACTCGTCGGGGAGGTCTGCTTCTTCGTCAGTCCGTAGACGAAGTTGTCCATCACGATGTAGGTGAGGTTGACGTTCTTCCTCGCCGCATGGTCGAGGTGGTTGCCGCCGATGGAATAGCCGTCCCCGTCGCCGCCGAAGGCGAAGACATGCAGGTCGGGGCGCGAGAGGCTCACGCCCGTGGCGAAGGGCAGGGCCCGGCCATGGATGAAGTGGACCCCGTGCCCGTTGACGAAGTAGGGAAAGCGCGAGGAACACCCGATCCCCGCAATGGTGCAGATCTTCTCGTGGGGAATCTGGAGCTTCTCCAGGACCTTGAAGAAGGAGGCGAGCACGGCGAAATCCCCGCAGCCCGGACACCAGGTCGGGTGGTCGGCGGTGAGATCCTTCTTCGTCAGGGGCTTGGGAACTTCTGCGGTGGAAGACATGGGAGAAAAGATGGAAGTGTTCAGTTGTCAATGGCGGCCTCGACGCGCGACACGATGTCGCGGACCTTGTAGTTGAGGCCGTCGGTCTTGCAGATGGAGCGGATCTTCGGGTCGCAGAGCCGCGCCCGCAGCAGGGTGGCGAGCTGTCCCTGTCCGTAGAGACCTTCGTCGTTCATCTCGACGACGAGGATGTGGCTGTATTTCGCGAAGATCTCCTCCATGCCGTTCGGCATGGGATGGAGATGGCGCAGGTGGATGGCGCCAGCCGTGCGGCCCTTCTCGCGGAGGTGTCCGACCGCTTCGCGGATCGGCCCCCAGGTCGAGCCCCAGCCGACGAGCAGGATCTCGCCCGATCCGTCACCATGCACTTCGGGCAAGGGCAGAGTCGCGCCGAGGGCCTTGAGCTTCTCGCGGCGGCGCTCCGTCATCCTCTGGTGGACACCGGGATTCGCGTTCGGATGGCCCCATTCGTCGTGCTCCAGACCCGTCACGACGGGATACTTGCCCCCCTCCATGACTGCCCCGGGAGGCGCGTGGCGCGTGGCACCATCCATCGGATACGGCTTGAACTCCTCTCCACGGGGAGACAGGTCGAGAGCTGGATCGTGCATCCATCGGGAGAGATCGGGCTGCTCGAAGGCCTCGATGCGCGAGGCGAGGGCCATGTCGGTGAGAATGAAGACGGGACAACTGTAGGTCCGCGCCAGCTCGCAGGCCTCCACAGCGGTATAGAAGCAGTCGGCCACGTTCTTCGGCGCGAGGACGATGCGGGGGCAGTCGCCGTGGCTGCCATGGATCGCCTGCATCAGATCGCTCTGCTCGACGCTGGTGGGCAGGCCGGTGCTGGGACCGCCGCGCTGCACATTGACGACCACGAGCGGCAGCTCCGCCATGGTTCCGTAGCTGAGCGCCTCCATCTTCAGGGAGATGCCGGGACCGGCGCTGCCCGTCACCGCCGTGTGCCCGGCGTAGGCGAATCCGAGGGCCATCGCCACCGCCGCCAGCTCGTCCTCGGCCTGGACGAAGAGGCCTCCGTATTTCGGCAGCTCGACGCGGAGCTGCTCCATGATCGTCGACCAGGGAGTGATCGGATAGGCGGCTCCGTAGCGCACGCCGCCGGCGAGCAGGCCCATCGTCAGCGCCGTATTCCCATCCGTGGTGACCTTGTCGGCCTTCGCTCCCTTCCCCTGCTGCAAGGCGAGGTTGGCATCGAGCAGATCACCGACGGGCCAGGCGTAGCCCGCGTCGAAGGCGAGCATCGCATTGCGCAGGACATCCTCGCTCTTGCCGCCGAACTGACGGGCGACGAGACCGACGACCTTCTCCCGGTCCAGCTCGAACATCTGCGTGACGAGCCCCAGGACGAAGAGGTTCTTGCCCCGCTCCCTCGTGCTGCCACCAAGCGCCTCCACCGTCGCGCTGGTGATGGGGATGCCGACATGGACGGCATCGAGGCCGCTCCGCAGATCCTGCACATGGTCGCTGTCGTAGAGGCAGATCCCGCCGGGGCGCAACGAATCGACATGGCTGTCGTAGCTGTGCTGGTAGAAGGCGAAGAGGAAATCCGAGTCGTCCCCCGCCGAGAGCACCTCTCCGGAACCGAGATGGACCTGGAAGATGGACGGCCCACCCGAGATCGTCGAGGGAATCGTCATGTAGGTCATGACCTCCCGGGCGCTGCGCCCGGCCAGCTTGGCGAGCAGTCCGCCGATCGTCTGGATCCCGTCCTGGGAGTTGCCCGCGAAGCGGATGACGGCGTTCTGAAGCGCGGCGGACGAGGGATCGAAAGTGAGGTCGGATGCGTCCGACGTGGCTGTGGGGCTCATGGGGCAAACGGAAGGTTTGCCCGCGTTTATATCCGCCGACCTCCGCCAAGGCAACGAAATTGTCGCCGCAAATCGGCCCCTCGAAAATCGGATGCCTTCTGACGGTGCGGGCAGGAGAATTCCCTGCGAACCGATCGACGGCAGCCCGTCCCGCATCACCTCTCTCCTGACCTCACTTCGCCGGATACACCGGCGGCGGTCCTGGAGCGAATCCTGCGGCGGCGGGAAGCGGATCGCGCCGGGTCATCAGCTCGGGCGAGCTCTCCTCCGCCGGAGCATTGATCGGATTGCCCCCCGGATCGACGAGACGGACGGTGACGAAGATGGTGAGGGCGCGCTTCGTCGATTTCGACGTATTGGACTTGAAGGCCCGACCCAGCACCGGCAGATCCCCGAGATAGGGAATCTTGTCCTCCGTCGCAGTGATCGACTCGCCGTGATAGCCACCGATGGCCACGGTCTGGCCATCCCAGACGACCACGTTCGTCGTTTCCTTGATCGCATCGAAGACGGGCATCAGGATCTCGTTCGGCGTCAGGACGGACGGCTGACCATTCACCATGAAGGCACTGTTGGTGATCGGCGTCCCGTAGTTGATGAACCCGCTGAAGTCGGTGAAATCCATCAGCACGTTCAGGCTGACTGTCTTGTTGTCCGCCGCCACGGTGGGCTCGACTTCGATCGACTTCCCAAGCTTGCGGGTT
>CAYSZN010000268.1:0-5799 GCA_964435425.1 uncultured Akkermansia sp.
CGGAAAACGAGCGGCTTGCGCCGCTGATTCCCAGTCGATCAACTCCCACCCGGCTTCGACTTGTCTCCCGCCAATCGGCGCATCACCACGTAGAAGACCGGCGTAAACAGCAGGCCGAAGAAGGTGACGCCGATCATGCCGTAGAAGACGGCCGTTCCCAGCGCCTGCCGCATCTCGGCGCCGGCGCCGCTGGCGAGGACGAGGGGCAGGACGCCGAGGATGAAGGCGAAGCTGGTCATGAGGATGGGACGCAGGCGGAGGCGGCAGGCCTCGACGGCGGCGGTGAAGCGGTCCTTGCCCTGGTCCTGGATCTGCTTGGCGAACTCGACGATGAGGATGGCGTTCTTCGCGGCGAGGCCGACGAGCACGACGAGGCCGATCTGCGTGAAGACGTTGTTGTCCATGCCGCGCATCCAGACGCCGCCGATGGCGGAGAGCAGGCACATGGGCACGATGAGGATGATGGCGAGGGGCAGGTTCCAGCTTTCATACTGCGCGGCGAGGACGAGGAAGACGAAGAGGACGCAGAGCGGGAAGATGTAGACGATGGTGTTTCCGGCGAGGATCTGCTGGTAGGTGAGGTCGGTCCACTCGATGGCGAAGCCGTTGGGCAGGTGGTCCTGCGCGAGGCGTTCGACGGCGGCGATCATCTCGCCGGAGCTGACTCCGGGAAGGGTGTTGCCGTTGATGTCGGCGGAGTAGTAGAGGTTGTAGCGCTGGACGCGGTCGGCCCCGCCCTGCTTGGAGAGGGCGACGAGGGCGCCGAGGGGGACCATTTCGCCGTTCTTGTTGCGGATCTTGATGCGCATGAGGTCCTCGGGCTGGGTGCGCATGTGGGCCTCGGCCTGGGCGGTGACCTGGTAGGTGCGGCCGAAGAGGTTGAAGTCGTTCACGTAGACGGAGCCGAGGTAGACCTGGAGTGCCTCGTTCAGCTCGGAGAGGGAGATGCCCATGGTCTTGGCCTGGGCGCGGTCGATGTCGATGTGGAACTGCGGCACGTTGGGGCGGAAGCCGGAGATGAGGGAAATGAATCCGGGCTCCTCCCGGAGAGCTTCGAGAAGCCGGTTCGTCGCGTCCTGGAGGGGGCCGAGGCCGGCGTTGTTGAGGTCCTGCACCTGGATCTTGAATCCGCCGGCGCTGCCGAGGCCGCGGATGGGGGCGGGGGGCAGGACGAGGACGCGGGCCTCCTTGATGGTCGAGAAGGTGTCGCGGATCCTGCCGAGGTACTCGTCGCCGAGCAGTGAGGGATCGGTGCGCTTGGCGTAGTCGTCGAGGACGAGGAAGGCGGCGCCGACGTTGGACTGGTTCGCCTGGAGGACGGAGGAGTAGCCCGAGATGGCGAAGGTGTGGGCGATGCCGGGAATGGTGCGGGCCATCTCGTCGACCTGGCGCACGACGGCGTCGGTGCGCTCGAAGGAGGCGCCGTCGGGCAGTTGCACGACAACGATGTAGTAGCCCATGTCCTGCGAGGGGATGAAGCCGGTGGGCACGGTGCGGAAGAGCTGGAGGGCGCTCCCGACGAGGACGGCGTAGAGGACCAGGACCACGGCGGAGAGGCGCAGGAGCCGGCGGACGAGCCTCGCGTAGCCGTTGGCGGAGGCCTGGAAGACGCGGTTGAAGCCCCGGAAGAACCAGCCGAAGAGCAGGTCGAGGAGCCGGGTGAAGGCGTCGCCCTTGTCCCCGTGGGGCTTCAGGAGAAGGGCGCAGAGCGCGGGGCTGAGGGTGAGGGAGTTGATCGCCGAGATGACAGTGGAGGTGGCGATGGTGAGGGCGAACTGCTTGTAGAACTGCCCGGTGATGCCGCTGATGAAGGCGGTGGGGACGAAGACGGCGCAGAGCACGAGGGCCATCGAGATGACGGGGCCGTTCACCTCCTGCATGGCCTTGATCGAGGCCTCGCGCGGGGCGAGACCGTTGGCGATGTTCCGCTCGACGTTCTCGACGACGACGATGGCGTCGTCGACGACGATGCCGATGGCGAGGACGAGCCCGAAGAGGGAGAGGTTGTTCAGCGAGAAGCCGAAGGCCTGCATCACCGCCAGCGTTCCGATGAGGGAGACGGGCACGGCGATGAGGGGGATGATGGAGGCCCGCCAGGTCTGGAGGAAGACGACGACCACGACGACGACGAGGACGACGGCCTCGATCAGGGTGTGGAGGACGGACTTGATCGAGGCGCGGACGAACTTGGTGGTGTCGTAGTTGATGCGGTAGTCGACGCCGGGGGGAAAGCGCTCCTTGAGCTGGGCGAGCTTCTCGTAGACGGCGTCGGCGGTCTCGATGGAGTTGCTGCCGGGGAGCTGGAAGACGCGCAGGGAGACGGCGTTGTATCCGTCCATGTAGGTCTTGCTGGAGTAGTCCTTCGAGCCGATCTCGATGCGGGCGACGTCGGCGAGCTTCACGACGTCCCCATTGTCGCCGGTCTTCAGGACGATCTCGCCGAACTCCTCGGGAGCCCGGAGCCGGCCGGGGGCGGTGAGGGTGTACTGGAACTGCGCGCCGCTCGGAGCGGGGGGCTGGCCGAGGCTGCCGGCGGCGACCTGGACGTTCTGCTCGCGCACGGCCTGGACGATGTCGCCGGCGGTGAGGTCGCGCGCGGCGATCTTCTCGGGATCGAGCCAGATGCGCATGCAGTAGTCGAGCCCGCCGAGGGAGGAGGCCTCGGCCACGCCGGGGAGGCGGGCGATCTCGTTCTGGATCTGGAGGGTGACGTAGTTCGAGAGGTAGCCGACCTCGCGGGATCCGTCGGGGCTGTAGAACTGGGCGGCGAGGGTCAGGTCGGGAGAGCGCTTCTGCGCGGTGACGCCCTGGCGGCGCACCTCCTCGGGGAGGCGGGCGATGGCGCCGTTGATCTTGTTCTGCACGAGGACCTGGGCCTTGTCGAGGTCGGTGCCGAGTCGGAAGGTGACGGTGATCTGGACGCGCCCGTCGCTGGTGCTGGACGAGGAGAGGTAGAGCATGTCCTCGACCCCGTTGATCTCCTGCTCCAAGGGGGTCGCGACGGTCTCGGCGAGGGTGCGGGCGTCCGCTCCGGGGTAGGTGGCGGTGACGACGACGGTGGGCGGCACGATCTCGGGATACTGCGCGATGGGCAGGCCGACGTAGGCGAGCGCTCCGAGCAGGGTGATGACGATGCTGACGACGCCGGCGAAGATCGTCCGGTCCACGAAGCAGCGGGAGTGACTCATTCTGGAAAACAGGACCGCTGATTTTTGGGAAGGAGTGGACCGCTGATCGGCGCTGATGGTGGGTTTAGTTCACGGATGCCTCTTTCTCCGCGGTTTCCGGCTGCTCGAGGGGCTGCGGATCCACTTTCTGCCCGTTGCGGATGGACATGACCCCGTCGACGACGATCCGCTCGCCGGAGGCGAGGCCCTCTCGGACGATGCGGAGGCCGTCGAGAAGCGGGCCGGTGGAGACTTTCCGGTAGGTGGCGGTGTTCTCTGTGTCGAGCACCCAGACAAAGCTCGTTCCCTGGTCGTCGGCGATGGCACGGTCGGGAATGAGGAGGCCCTCGTAGCTGCCGCTGCCGGGCACCCGGACGCGGGCGAAGAAGCCAGGGGCCATCAGCTTGTCGGGGTTGGGGAAGACGGCGCGGGCCCGGATCGTGCCGGTGGTGGGATCGAGCGCGTTGTCGACGAAGTCGATGTGCCCCTTGTGCGGGAATCCCTTCTCCAGGGCGAGCTCCATCTCGGCCTCGACATGGCCGAACTGCGCGCTCATCCGCTTCCCTTCGCGGTAGAGCTGGCGGTATTTCAGGACGGAGCGCTCGTCCACCTCGATGTGGCAGTAGATCGGGTCGAGCGAGACGACGGTGGTGAGGAGGTTCGAATCGTCGATGCCGTCGGTGACGAGGTTGCCCTTGGTGACGCGGGCGTCGCTGGCCCGCCCGGTGACGGGGGATCGGATCTTGGTGAACTCGAGGTCGAGCTGGGCCTCGCGCAGCTCGGCTTCGGCGGCCCGGAGGGAGCTGGCGGCCTCGGCGGCGGCCTTGGCGCGGCGGTCGTAGTCCTCGGCGGAGATGGCCCCGTTTGTCTGGAGCTTGGAGACGTTTTCGAGCTCCTTGGCGGTCAGTTCGGAACGGCTGCGGGCGCTCTCGACGAGGGCCTCCATGCGCTGGACGACGGCCTCGTAGGGGCGCGGGTCGATGGTGAAGAGAAGGTCGCCGGCCTCGATCTCGGCGCCTTCCTTGAAATGGACCTCCTCGATGTAGCCCGAGACGCGGGGACGGATCTCGACGGTCTCGGGGGAGGAGAGGCGTCCGGTGAACTCGTCCCAGTCGATCGTCTCTCGCACGACGGGCATCGTCACGGTCACGGAGGGCGGGGGAGCGTCGCCCTGCGCGTCCGGCTTCGCGTTGGTGGGGCCGCACGCGGCGAGGAGGCAGGCACATCCCGCCGAGGCCGCGCAGAGCGCGAGATTCGCGAGGGGGCGGGCGACGGACGGAGAGGAGGAAGGCTTCATGGAAAGGGGAGGGGACATTCCGCGAGGGAACCCGGACGACAGACCCGGTAACGCATCTTCGCGGAGTCCGCATCCGAAAATAGTTGACCGTTCGTCTAGCTTTCGCAAAGTCCGTGATCGTGCAACGGTGAGTTGATGGTTGAGAGTTGAGAGGAAGGCAAGTCCTCGGAATGGAACCCTGTCGCCGAGGTCATCGACCTCGGCCCCCCACCACAGCGGCCACCCGGTCGCCAAGCTCCGGACCTTTGACTTCGTTTCACTCCGTCTATCTCCGCTGCGCTCCGATTCACTTTTTACCGTTCACCTTTTACTGCGGCCGAAGGTCGCCCGAAAAAATAGTTGACCGTTCGTCTAGTTGCGGCAAAGTCCCGCCCATGGGACGTGTCAGCGATGCGAAGGTGCGGCTCCTCGACGCGATGATGGAGCTGATTTGGACGGGGAGCTATGGCGGCACCTCGGTCGATCACATTTGCGAGCACGCCGGGGTCAAGAAGGGCAGCTTCTACTACTTCTTCGAGTCGAAATCGGCCCTTGCCCTCGCCGCCCTCGACCATAGCTGGGCGGAGCACCGCAAGGAGCTCGACGCCGTCTTCGCGCCCGAGGTCGATCCGCTGGAGCGCATCCTCACCTGCTTCCGCGACTTCCGCCGCGAGCAGGAGGAGTTGCAGGCGAAGCACGGCCGCGTCCTCGGCTGCCCCATCCATTCGCTCGGCGCCGAGGTGGCGACGACCGATCCGGGGCTGCGCGACCGCCTCCAGGAGATTCTCGAGGAGTTCCTCGTCTACTACCAATCCGCGATCCGCGACGGCCAGGCCCGGGGCGGCATCGTCGTCGGCGATCCGGAGATGCTCGCCCGCATGGTCTTTGCCTACAGCGAGGGCCTCCTCCTCCACGCCCGGATGAAGAACGACCTCGCTCCCCTCGACGACTTCGAGGCCGGAGCGCTCTACCTGCTCACCGGCAGGACGCTGAGTCCGAAACCCCGGCGCAAATCCCGCTCCACGCCCAAGCCAGCCCTTTCCTCCAAGGACGCATGAAACTCCGATTCCTCCTCGCCCCTCTCGTTCTGCTGACCGCCTGCGGTTCGCCTCCGGAAGCGCCCCAAGGCGGCGGGCCGATGCCGCCCACCCCCGTCACCCTCGGGGAAGTCGAGACGCAGAAGCTCGTCGAATGGGAGGAGTTCACCGGGCGCGTCGAGGCCGCCGAGACGGTGGAGCTCCGCCCCCGCGTCTCGGGCTACATCGTGAAGGTTCACTTCGAGGCCGGCGCGACGGTGGAGAAGGACGCGATCCTCTTCACCGTGGACCAGAGCCTCTTCCAGGCGAGCCTGCGCGC